>CAITQQ010000053.1 GCA_903894575.1 uncultured bacterium | reverse complement strand
GTGTTTATCAGCATCTGCAGTTGGACAGAAAAAATGGGATGGGGAGGGACTCGACAGCCTTTGGAGCAATGAACGCAATTGGTTTCCTGATGGAATGCCTTTGCCCACAGATGAAGTCATCATTGACAACGAACGGATTTCGGGAGGATACACAATCATGCTCCCCTCAGGATTGTTGGCTGTATACATCCATTCACTTTCCATCCTGCCTGGACAGGGCAATACCATCAAGGTTGAACTACCAAGTACCAATCTTGCCGCACCGGCACTGACCATTGGCTCAACTGGAAATGCTTTCAGGATAGGAAAATCAGGCATCTTCATCAACAACTCTGGCGCCAGCTCCGGAAACCCTATTCAGCTGAACGGCAGCTTATCTATAGAAAATGGAGGCCGATATATACACAGAACACAGAGGGGCAATGCTGCCATTGTTTCAAGACTTCTTCTTGAACCATCCACCTACCATGGTATTTTTGAGTTTGACGTTCCCGGCAATGCTGGCTATACCCTTTCTGTTTCTGGCAAACAGTTCGGGAACCTCCTCCTATCCTCCACCACTGCTGGAAAAAAATCATACACCGGCAGTGGCATCAGTAGTCTCCGCATTTACGGAGACCTTGACATTGCAGACAGCAGCAGTTTTACCTCTTCACTCAACAGCAACATCAGCATCGGTGGCAACCTTGTTGTCAATGGAAGGCTATCGCTCAATCCCTCCCTTTCAGATACCATCAATCGGGAACTACAATTCAATGGTGATAGCAGCAGCATTGCCATTAACGGTAACTGGAGCCTTGGCAACAATTTCAATCAGGTTGTCGTCTCGAGGGGAAGGCTTCAATTGAAATCAAATCTAACCATAGAAAATGCCAATGCGTCCTGGAGAATACGCCCTTCTGCATCCATGATGTTTGGCATCTATGCAGTTTCAGGATCTGCCAGCATGGTGGCAGACAGCGCTTCTACACTGGGTTTTGGAGCAGCAGAAGGCATTTCAACAGACATTGCCACTGGAAATATCAGGATGGAGAAACTGTCGCTTCATCCAAAAACCAACCATGTTTTTTATGGAGAGGGAACGCAGCAAACAGGCGGTCGTTTCCCAAGCAAGGTTGCATCACTTACAGTGAACAAACCCAGTGGACAATTGACACTCAGTTCGCCACTGCAGGTCAGCGACAGCCTGATGCTGAAGAGGGGAAACCTCATTACCGATAGTATCAATATCCTGACCTTCACAGGCACCAATATACAAGCAAGCAGCCATGCGTTTGTAACGGGTCCTTTCAGGTATTGGGCAAACAGCGCCAAAGACCTGTATTTCCCTGTGGGCAAAGCAAGTTATTATGCGCCAGTCACGCTTTCCAAAAAAACCACAGAGCCCTCCATTTTTCAGATAGAATACCAGGCCATGGGCCACCCCTATCCAGACAGCGCAATCGCATTCCCGGTAAAGTCTGTAAGCAACAGCGAATATTGGACGGTCAAAAAAATGATGCCTTCCGACAGCCTTCCAAGCCAAGACATTCTCCGGCTCAAACTGGGACCAAACAGTGCCAGCAACATCATAGGACAACCATTGATGGTAAGAATTGCAGATGGTGCTCTCAACTGGGAACTGCTTCCCTTGTATGCAGACAATCCTATTCCCAATACAGTGGCCAGCGCACCAACAATCCTCACAAGCGGGATCTATACGTTTGGAAGCATGTTCCCTTCGGCTTTACCGAGGGAAGGCCTTGAACTCTGTCAACAAGAAAGAAATGGCTTTACGCGATTGAGCTGGACAACAGACATGGATCAAACAACAACGCAATATGTGGTGGAAAAAAGCAGTGGCAACGGCCCCTATGTTGCCTTGGATTCAATTCATTCAAAAAAGAAACCCGGGAAGACGAGCTATTCCTTTGACCTGCGCTCTTCAACCATCCGTGGAGATTTCATCCGGGTCAGGTCATTGGATAACAAAGGGAGGAGTGTTTACTCCAATATTCTTTACATAAGACCAGCCAATGAAATGACACATGTCTTTCCCAATCCTTCCAACAGCTTACTCAAGATTGGGCCACTAAACGCCCCCCAGGCAACGGTAAAGCTAATGAACCCAATCGGGCAAATCATCCAGGCAAGGTCATGGGTTAGAGAAAATCATCTGGAAATGGATATCCGCCATGTGAACCCTGGAAAATACTTTCTTGTATTGAATGTAGAAGGCAAAAAAAGAATCTTCCCTTTTATGAAACAATGAAAATGATCGCTGTAAAGATGCAATCAAACAGAAAAACTTTCCCCACAGGCACAGGTTCGACTGGCATTCGGATTCATGAAATGAAACCCTTTGCCATCCAATCCGTCTGAAAATTCCAGGGTGGTATTGAAAAGATACAAAATGCTTTTTCTGTCAGTAACCAGTTTCATGCCCTTGTCCTCAAAAACCTGATCACCTGCCTTTAGCTCGTTGTCAAAATCCATCTTGTAGGTAAGACCGGAACATCCGCCACTCACCACACTGACCCTTACGAAATAGTCATCGCCCTTGCCTTCTTCAGCAAGCAGGCTTTCCACCCTTGCCTTCGCTTTCTCACTGATATAGATACCAGACATCATCGCTGTAGCTTCCATATTGCCTCTGTTGTTGTGCAAAGTTACGCATTCCATGGATTTCTGCAGATTTGACAAATGAATTGTACATTTAGGACAACCTCTCCCATTCCATGAACAACATTGAACATATCGCCTTTGCCGTCCGTTCCCTTTCCAATGCCATCCCCCTTTTTGAAAAACTGTTGGGCACGCCCTGCTACAAAACCGAAACCGTGGAAACGGAAAAGGTTAAAACAGCTTTTTTCAAGACAGGTGAAAGCAAGGTGGAACTGCTGGAAAGCCTTACTGAAGACGGTGTGATTGCCAAATTCATCGATAAAAAAGGGGAAGGCATGCACCATGTTGCTTTTGCAGTGGAGAACCTCGAAGCTGAGATCCTGCGCCTCAAAGCAGAAGGATTTGAATTCATCAATGAAGTTCCCAGAAAGGGCGCAGACAACAAGCTGATCTGCTTTTTACATCCCAAAAGCACCAATGGCATTCTGATAGAACTTTGTCAGGAAATGAGCAAGTGACCAACGCCAATGAAATCCCAGCATTTGTCAAAAATCACAGCTAGGCTAAATTGAAATCCCAGCAGCTGTCGTAGATCAATGCTACGCTAAATTCAACTTATCCACTGCATTTTGTGCTGCGATCTGACTGGCATCTTTTTTATTGAATGCCTTGCCTTCGGCAATTACTTCCCCATCAACAACTGCCCCTACCCTGAACAAACGCCTTCCGTTTTCCATGCGTTCCTCAAGGGTTTCAAATTCGAGCATTTTACCGCCTTTGTTTGCCCAGCTGTACAATTTGTTTTTTTGGTTGATTTCAACATGCTCCAGTTCCTCCATGAAAAGATGAGGAATGATGATTTTTTTGATGACCCAGGCCTTGGTCTTGCGGTATCCTTTATCGATGTAGACAGCACCCACAAGCGCTTCCAGTGCATTCCCAAAAATCTGGCTGGACTTGAGGGAGTTATCGTGTTTGTTGAAGGAAGTGATTTTTTTCAGCCCCATCTTGATGGCAATATCATTCAACATCTGCCGGTTCACCATCTTGCTTCTCATCTCGGTAAGAAAGCCTTCGCCTTTATAGGGATATTTCATGAAAAGAAAATCGGCTACAATTCCACCAAGGATAGCATCACCCAAGTATTCCAATCTTTCATTGTTTTCTGAGGTCCTTTCCTTTACGGAACGATGGGAAAGCGCAGCAATATAAAGACTCACTTTGCCTGGAACAAAACCAAGCAGGTTGCAGAGCTGATTGAGGAAATGCTTTTTTTTCCCGCTGCTGAAAATATAATATAACCTGTAAAGCAACCGAAGATGTTTATCTGTTCATGCGTTTGGGCTCCTCCAACAAAACTGCTGAAGGGTTGACAACACTAAAGATACTTCTTTACAATGATAGATGCGTTGTGTCCGCCAAAACCAAATGTATTGCTCAATGCAGCCCTTACGGTTCTGTGTTTGGGTTTCCAGAAAGTGAAGTCGAGTTTCGGATCCAATCCATCATCATCTGTAAAGTGATTGATGGTAGGCGGGACAATGTCGTGAATGACGGAATTGATACAGGCAATGGCCTCAACGGCTCCTGCTGCACCCAATAGGTGCCCTGTCATGGATTTTGTTGAGCTGATGCTCAGATCATATGCATGGTCTCCAAAAACGCCCAGGATAGCCTTTGTTTCGGCAATGTCTCCAAGAGGGGTTGAAGTTCCATGTACGTTGATATAGTCGATGTCTTCGGGTTTCATTCCAGCTTCTTCCAATGAGGCCCTCATTACATTGAGTGCTCCCAATCCTTCCGGATGAGGCGCTGTGATATGGTATGCATCCGCAGTAGCACCTGCACCGGCAATTTCAGCATAAATGGTGGCTCCACGGCGGATGGCATGTTCCAATTCCTCAAGCACCACAGCACCACTTCCTTCACCCATCACAAACCCGTCCCTGTCTTTATCGAAGGGCCTAGAGGCTGTTTTGGGATCATCATTGCGTTCGCTGAGTGCTTTCATGGCATTGAATCCTGCCACACCAGCATCGCAAACAACAGCTTCAGAACCACCGGCAACCATCACATCTGCTTTTCCAAGCTTGATATAATGAAATGCTTCAATAAGCGCATGGGTTGAAGATGCACAGGCGCTGACCACTGCAAAATTGGGACCCCTGAAACCATGGCGCATCGAGATGTGACCAGCGGCAATATCAAGGATCATTTTTGGAATGAAAAAGGGATTGAACCTGGGTGTTCCATCTCCTTTCGCATAGGCCATCACCTCTTCCTGAAAAGTAAGCAAACCACCTATCCCACTGGAAAAAATAACCCCTGTTCTGTCAGGATTTACGTTGTCCTTTGAAATTCCGGCATGTTTGATGGCCTCATCACTGGATACAATAGCCAATTGGGTAAAGCGATCGACCTTCCTTGCCTCTTTTCTATCAAGATAAGCAACTGGATCAAACCCCTTTACCTCACAGGCAAATTGTGTTTTGAATTTGGAAGCGTCAAAGAGTGTTATGCGGTCTGCACCGGATAAACCTCCCAACAAGCCATTCCAATAATCCTGTACGGTATTGCCAATGGGCGTGATGGCACCAAGTCCGGTGATGACTACTCTTTTCAGTTCCATAAATTACAATAATAATGAGGGAGTACCTATTACTTTGCGTGCTCTTCCAGATAAGTTACCGCCTGACCTACAGTTGTGATGGTCTCGGCTTGCTCATCAGGAATGGAAATATTGAATTCTTTTTCGAATTCCATGATCAGTTCAACTGTGTCCAGAGAATCTGCTCCGAGATCATTCGTAAAAGAAGCCTCAGGTGTAACTTCGTTCTCATCAACACCAAGTTTGTCAACAATAATTTTCTTTACCCTTGTTGCAATGTCTGACATGATTTTATTTTTTGGTTTATTGGGGGCAAAAATAAACTATTTGAGATAAAAACAATTTTTCTTGGTGATTTCTATTCATTTATTTTTCAATATGATAATATGATAAGATGCTGATTATCAAAGCATAATGGTGTTAAAGAAAAAAAAAGTTATTTATCCACGGTTTTGGGACAAAAAAGAATGGCTGACAATTTTTATAATTATCCAATGAATTAACTTGTAGCATGGCAATAAAGATCATAGACTACGGTTCCAAGGAATACGACCAGATGATTGAACTGAGAAAATCAGTATTGAGAAAACCCTTAGGACTAACTTATTCCAAAGAAGATTTGGAGAGGGATAAAAATGATTTGCTGATTGGGGCTTTTGAGGAAGATGATATCCTGGCCTGTTGTATACTCACCAGAAAAGAGCCTGATGCATACCAATTGAGGCAAATGGCCGTAGACCAGAAGATGCAGCGAAATGGCGTGGGTGCAGCCATCATGCATTTTGCAGAGAACCTTGCCAAGGATTCCGGAGGAAAGCAAGTAATGATGCATGCCAGAAAAACCGCCATCGGATTCTATGAAAAACTGGGATACACTGCTGGAGGTGATGAATTCAGCGAGGTGGGCATCCCGCATGTGCAGATGAGCAAGAACTTGATTTAACCTTTTTTGATGTGCTCCCTGAAAATTGTCCTGGCACGGTCGAGTTGTTCCTGCTCAGGAAATGCATCCTTAGGAATCAGGAAAAATGATTTGCTGTCAAAATACAGGTGAAAAAATCCTGGGGTCTCGAAATAACTGCTGAACTCCCTCCAGGCCCAGCTTTTCTGACCATTTGCGGTTTCAATAAAAAAATGATTCTCTTCGATGGAGATGGTAAATTCATCCTTGAATGTCTTGCTCTTTCGATAGATCATGGCAGGAAGCCAGATCCAAAAGGCCACCATCATGGAGATCCACAGCACCGAACTCATGAGGAAAGGAAGAGGTGAAATCAGTTTTAACGCATAGAGCACAGCTGCCAACAACGCGAAAACATTGACCAGAATCATCAGCAGTTTTATCTCCCTTCTGGAAATGAAATGGTACCGCAGTGCCTGCAGTACCATTCCTTTGTTGTAACGTATGTTCAGTTTCACATGTTCGTTTTAGCTACAGCCCATGCTGTTTCCACAATTAAGGCATTTGTAACAGGTGCCACTTCTTACAGTGATGTGTCCGCAGGTTGAACAAGCAGGCGCATCGCTTTGCATGCTCTTCATGAATTCCTGTGTACTGTTTTCCGCCTTGACAGCCGCTGGAGCCTTCTGGGCTTTGGGTGCAGGAGCTGCAGTGTTGGTAGCCACTACCCTCACGTCAGAAAGCTCAGGCTTTGCATCGCTTTCAAACCTTGGGGTATTGTCATCCCAATCATCATTTCCTGTATTCATTACCTCAGGTTTATCCAACACATGGACGAGGTCTGTGCGGCCAAGGTATTCATATGCGAGGGCACGGAATACAAAGTCTACGATTGAAGTGGTTGACTTGATGTTCGGATGATCCACCATTCCTGCTGGTTCAAACTTGGTGAAGACGAATTTCTCTACAAACTCTTCCAATGGAACACCATACTGCAAGCCTACTGAAATAGAGATGGCGAAACAGTTCATCAGGCTGCGCAGGGTAGAACCTTCTTTCGCAAGATCAATGAAGATCTCTCCCAAAGTATTGTCACTGTATTCTCCTGTTCTCAGGAAGATGGCCTGTCCATTGATTTTCGCCTTTTGTGTGTAGCCCCTTCTCTTGGCAGGAAGCGTCTTGCGTTCTACAATCCTTGAAAGCTGACGCTTGAGTTTTGTATCGGGTGAAGCCTGCATCCTTTTCTGCAATTCATTCAGCAGTTCATCTACCGTCAGCTTGCTCACGTCGATGAATGGGCTGTCGCTTGAAGCAATGGCTTCTTCAGCAGCTTCTTCGTCAGTGGCTTTGCTATCGCTCTTGTTGCTCAGTGGTTGGCTAAGCTTGGAGCCATCGCGGTAGAGGGCACAGGCCTTGAGTCCAAGCTCCCAGCTGAGTTGGTAACAATCAGATATTTCGCTGATGGTAGCTTCGTTCGGAAGGTTGATGGTCTTTGAAATGGCACCACTGAGGAAAGGCTGTGTTGCTGCCATCATGTAGATATGGCCATGGGCATGAATATAGCGCTCACCTTTCTTACCACATTTGTTGGCACAATCAAATACTGGATAGTGCTCAGGCTTGAGGTGTGGTGCACCTTCGATGGTCATGGTTCCGCAAACAAAATCATTGGCAGCATCAATCTCTGATCCCTTGAATCCAAGCGCCTGCAACATGTTCCAATCAAAGTTGAAATATTGCTCGGGTTTGAAACCAAGGCGTTGCAAGCACTCTTCACCAAGTGTATAGACGTTGAATACAAATCCAACTTCAAAAGCGGCAACCGCTGCATCATCCAATTTCTTGATTTCTTCAGCAATGAATCCTTTTTCGCTCAACGTTTGGTGGTTGATGAAAGGAGCTCCTGCAAAAGAGGCTGAACCTACTGCATATTTGATGATGGCATCCTGTTCTGCAG
>CAITQQ010000052.1 GCA_903894575.1 uncultured bacterium | reverse complement strand
TTGAACCGCTCATCCGCTGGATTTACAGCTATGGCGGCATCGCCCAGAATCGTTTCAGGACGAACAGTTGCGATGGTGATGCCTCCTTGTTCAAGCGGCAAGGGATTCCCTTCCTTGTCCGCCAACTGGTACTGGAGAAAATAAAGCTTTCCTTGTACCTCTTTGAAGATTACTTCTTCATCACTCAATGCCGTCTTTGCACGCGGATCCCAATTGATCATGCGCTTACCGCGATAGATATATCCTTTGCTGTAGAGGTCATTGAATACATGGATCACAGACCGGTAATAATCAGGATCCATGGTAAAACTGGTCCTGTTCCAATCAAGAGAACAGCCCAATTTTTTCAATTGCTGCAGAATAATTCCGCCATATTTTTCCTTCCACTCCCATGCATACTCAAGAAATGCTTCCCGACTCAGGCTGGACTTTTGGATTCCCCTTTCGCGCAACATGTGTACCACTTTGGCTTCGGTTGCGATTGATGCATGGTCGGTACCTGGCACCCAACAGGCATTTTTACCCATCATCCGGGCACGCCTGACAAGGATATCCTGGATGGTATTGTTCAGACAATGACCCATGTGGAGGATTCCGGTAACATTGGGTGGTGGGATAACAACCGTGTAGGGTTCCCTGTCATCAGGGGTGCTTTCAAAATATTTTTGATCCAGCCAGTGCTGATACCATTTTTGCTCTGCTGATTTAAAATCAAATGTTTTGGAGATCTCCATGAATTGCGAACGTTTAAGGTCCACAAAGGTAACAAGAAAGTTAGACCTTGGAGCAGTGATATTGCTGTATATGCAAGCAAATGACCTTGGTTGCCAGGAGGCTAACAATGAAGCCATGACCTCCAGGAGCGGTTCCTGAGAAGGAATAAGGTTTGTCTTCCTGAAGTTCTTACCAAACCAGGTAAGTAACCAGTGCAATCAAAGCATAGATGGCCAACACTACCAAAAAGACTTTAGCAGTTTTACCGCCTTGTGAAGATGTGAAGATGTTCATGATTTTCTTTTTCATTGGTGTATTCAATTGAAATCGGCATATCATGGAATTGGATGGCAGGACTTGCTTTTAAGACGTAAATCGCTTACAACAAGTTACAAAGATTTCCAAAGATAATGTTAAAATTTTTACAAATAATAGGACTGTCAGATGCTTTGAGGGTGATTGCTATTTGAAAATGGGCTGATCATGGTCATTGGCCTTGGTAAATTCAGGCCTTAACATTGCAGTAAATACCCTCTTATTTAACTGACAATTAATCTTTTATATGAAAAAAGCAGCCAACCAAACCATTTATGCCATTTGGATTGACAGAAAACATGCCATGGTAATGAAAGCAACAACAGAGAGCGAACCCGAGTTCATCGAAATCAAGTCTGGTGCAGGCAGGGAAAGATTTGATGGGGAAACAACCAACAAAACCGGCATGTTGGGCACTTCCCTTGACTGGCAGAAAAAATTGCAGGAAAGGGAAAACAACCATGTGCAGCAATTCCTAAAAAAAGTGGTTGATCAAATACAAAAAGCCAAAGAAATCCTGATCCTGGGTTCCGGTGATACCCGGTATGAACTTCAAAACATCATTGAAAAGAGCAAAACGTTGCAGGATGTCCCTTTGAAAAATCGTGCATTCAGGAAAATCACCAAACGAGAGCTTGAACAGGAATTGGAAAAAGAGTTTAGCCTACACCTAGACTAATTTCTCAACAAGCCAATTGCCTTCGGAATTATCTTGTTAATTTCGGATAATATTCGTGGGCAAGGCATGTATGCAATAGTAGACATAGAAACAACAGGAGGCAACGCAGGAACAGGAAGCATCACTGAGATCGCTATCTTGATCAGCGATGGAAAGACTGTTATGCACAAGTATACCACCCTGGTGAACCCTATGCAGCCCATTCCCATTTTCATTGAAAAACTTACTGGCATCAACGACAAAATGGTCAGCAAGGCCCCCATTTTTGGGCAGGTTGCAAAAGACGTGTATGAGCTGTTGCATGACAAGGTTTTTGTTGCCCACAACGTCAACTTTGATTTTTCGTTTATCGCACACCAGCTTTCACAACATGGGTTCAAGCTGAATTCCAGGAAGCTTTGTACTGTAAGGCTGAGCAGAAAAATATTTGAAGGTCATCAGAGTTATAGCCTTGGCAACCTTTGTCGTTCGCTAGATATCAGAATAGAAGACCGGCACCGTGCCATGGGAGATGCGGAAGCCACAACCATCCTTTTTCATAAACTGCTTGAGCATGACAAGCAGAACCATATTGAAAGCATGCTCAAAAAAGGCAGCGGTGACAGTTACCTGCCCATGCATCTGTCCAGCAATGATCTTGAGCGCATGCCCAATACTCCGGGTGTGTATTATTTTCATGACAGTAAAGGGAAAATCATTTACGTCGGAAAAGCAAAACGCTTGAAAAAGCGGGTCACCAGTCATTTTTCAAACAATGATGTCAGCAAAAAAAAACAAGACCTCATCAGGATGGTCAGCAAGATCAGTTTTCGAGAATGTGGGAATGAACTGATGATGGGTGTATTCGAAAGCATTGAAATCAAAAGATTATGGCCAGCCTTCAACAGGTCACAGAAAAAATTTGAAAACCGTTTTGGGATTTGCAGCTACGAAGACATGAAGGGAATCATTCGGCTGGGAATTGTAAAGAAGAAAAAACACATACAACTCCATTCAACATTTCCAATGCAGGTGGATGGGCAAAGGCTGCTGAACAAACTTGCGAGAGAACACAAGCTTTGCCCCAAAATGTGTTTTCTCCAAAAAGAGCAAGTTGCCTGTGTAGGAAAAGAAGAAGCATTTTGCGAAGGCATTTGTGAACATACTGAAGACATCGCATCATACAATACCAAGGTAAAAATGGCCATCCGTGAAATGATCCATTACTCCCCCACCATCGCGGTATTTGGCGAGGGCCGGGAAAGCTCTGAGTTGACTTGCATCATGATTGGGAGAAACGATTTTCTTGCACTGGGATATGTTCCCAAAGAAGCACAGAAATTAAAAAAAGATAAACTGGTAAAACTGCTGGAACCTGCAGCCTCCAATGAATTCATTCGGTCGCTGGTCATCAACCAGGCAGCGCTGCATCCAGCCATGAGTGTACATTTCAAAGAAAAATTGAACTAAAGAAAAGCTATCCCTTCAACTCCTCAACGGTAGCACCAATGCCCCTGTCGGTAATGGCATCACACATGGGTTTAAGTTCATCGTATGAACCATGTTTTACCCCATATTTGCCTTTGTAGTGAATGAACATGGCGCATTGTTCGGCCTGCTCACGCTCGTGCTTGCAGACTTCCATCAGGGTTTTGATGACATGATCAAAGGTATTCACTTCGTCATTCCATACAATCAATGCATAACCAGTGCTGTCAAGCACTTCCGTTTCATATTGTTCCTTGTAAATGGGATTGGATGACATGCTGCGGATGCAGTTTAAAAGGTAAAGTGGTGGAACATACTGGACTCGAACCAGTGACCCCTACTCTGTCAAAGTAATGCTCTAAACCAACTGAGCTAATGTTCCTAACGAGGATCAAAGTTAAGGTAAAATCCGGAATCATGATGACTGGCAGTACCTTAAAATATCACTAAAGAAGTATTAGCCAAACAACTCCTTCACTGCCTTTCCTTTGCCATCAGGAGTCGTATAAAAAGGTCTTTCTTCTACCACATAATTGGTCTCTGGATCAATCCCTAGTGCATGATAAATAGATTGGTGTACCTGATCAATGACAATGGGATCTTTGATGGTTTTGCAGGGCCGCTCATCTGCGGTCTGGCCAAACACGTTGCCCTTCTTGATGCCACCTCCAAACATGAGCATGGAACATCCGTCTGTGAAATGACGGTGCATGCCATAAAACTTGATATCATTGATGATATCGGGCTGTTTAACCTGCTCCTGCACTTTCAATTCAGGCCTGCCCTCTACCATCATGTCCCGGCTGAACTCCGTTGCCAGGATGATCATGGTCCTGTCCAGGTGCCCAGACTGTTCCAAGTCCTTGACAAGCTGCGCAATGGGTGCATCAATCCTCTTTTTCATGTCGGCCAACCGTGTATGACCATTTTCATGGGTATCCCAATTCTTGAATGGCTCATACTCTGTTGTTACACTGATGAACCTGGCACCTTTTTGCGTGAGGCGCTTGGCCATCAGACAACCCAAACCAAATTTTCCTGTATTGTAAATATCGTAGCTGGACTTGGGCTCCTTGTTAAGGTCAAATGCTGCAGCCTCTGGAGATTTCAGCAATCTGTAAGCCTGCTCCATAGAGCGCATCATGGATTCCTTGTGATAATCAGAACCATACTCGCCCATGGCCCCCTGGTTCATCAGTTCTCTGTACAACTGATTCCTTTTCTCAAATCTGGTTTCGGACATGCCAACAGGTGGGCGGACAGATTCCAATCCAGCGGTGGGATCCGGAATCATGAAGGGTCCAAATTCATTTCCTAAAAAACCTGCTGTGTGAAAGGCTTTCAATTCTTCTCCTTCTCCAACAGTAAAACGCTGTCCAATATCAATGAAAGCCGGAATGGCTGAGTTGATAGGACCCAACTCTTTGGCAACCCAGGATCCGATATGGGGAGCGGATACCGATTGTGGTGGCCTGTAACACGTATGCCAGTGGTATTGATGGCGGGAATGCAGGATATGCCCCATGTCTGCAGCAACATAAGAACGAATGACGGTTCCTCTGTCCATGATCCTGCCAATGGACTCCAATCCTTCAGAAAAATGAACACCATCAAGAATGGTTGGCACAGACTGGAATGTGCTGAGGACGTCATTGGATTTTATCCCTGTTGAGTATGGCGTGAACCGCTTGGGATCAAATGTCTCGGTATGTGCCATGCCACCACCCATCCAAAGCAAGATGACGGTATCAGCAGTAGATTGTTTGCCGAAAGGCTTCATGCTGCTGAGGAGTCCGGACAAGGGCATGGTCGCTCCCAAAGCTGCGATGGTAGCGGCACTGGTGTTCTTTAAAAATTTCCTTCTATCCGAGAATTTGCTCATGGCCAATGAAGTTAATATTAATCAATGATCTGAATTTCTGGCAACAACAACACTGCCCAGAAAAAATCCTGGATGCCTTCCAGTGAAGGCGCATCCCCCAGGATTTTGAGCGCCACAGCCTTTTCCTTGCTGCTGGGCTTACGCCCTAATGAAAGAGCATAAAAAGCAGAGAGCAGTGATTCCCCATTGGGGTAGCGTCTTTGCCATTTGACAGCACCACGTCTTAACATGGCATTGAACCTCTCACCATTGGTCAATTCCAGCGCTTGAAGCAGGTTGGCCTGAGACTCACGTGCGGTGGTAACATTTTCCCTATTGGGTCTTCCCAACGCAATCAGAAATGGATTGTTTGCAACAAAGGCCGCTCTGGCAAAATAACCACCAGGAGGAACAAATCCTGCTGCATATTGAGGCTTGAATTTCATGATAGAATCCGGAAAAATAGGATCAATGATGGCACCTACAACATCAGAAAACTGCTCTGCAGTAATCCGTTTTCTGAGGGAGCCCCTGAACACATAATTTTGTAGATAAACGTCGTTAGGGTCTTTCAGTCCAACAGATTTGGTCTGGTATGTTTTTGATCTGGCAATGGAATAAATCAATGCTTTAACATCTCCTCCTTTTTTCTGAAAATCAAACGCCATCCAATCCAACAAATCCTGGCTCCATGGCTGATTGTCCATCTGGTCAACCGGCTCAACCAAACCCCTACCCATCATTTGCTTCCAGATGCGGTTGACGATGGTGCGATACAACCTGCCATTTTCAGGCTTGACCATGATTTCTGCCAATTGTGCCATTTTCACTTTCCTTGATTCCATGCTGTCAATCTTACCCAAATCCTTCCACAACATCTGCGGACGGATGAACTTTCCAGTGGGCTTGTCGCAGCGGTTGATCTCCAATGAACTGTCTGCAAAAATATTGGCAAATCCATAGGCATCGGTCAGCTTCCAATCGCTGATGAAACTGTTGTGGCATGATGCACATTTAAGGTTCAAGCCTAAAAATACCTGTGCAACATTTTGGGCGGCCTGCATCTCTGTTCTTTGACTTGCATTGATTTCTCCACGCCACTTGATGCCTTCAATAAATCCTTTGGACTCCTTGCCTGGGTTCACCAATTCTTGTACAAATTGAGGATAGGGCTTATTGGTTTTGATGGCATTGTACAACCAATTGGTGATGTTGAATCTTCCACCCGTGATGTAACCTGTACCAGTGTAATCGTTGCGCAAGGCATCATTCCAGAAACTCAACCAGTGTGCAGCAAAGTCATCCTCCCGGTCAAGCAGCTGCTTTATCAATCTATCCCTTTTGTCTTCTTTTTTATCCAACAAAAAGGTTTCCACCTCTTTTGGTGATGGCAAAAGTCCGATCAGGTCAAGATAAACCCTTCGAATAAACGTCCTGTCATCCGTCTGACTGGGCCAGGGCAGTTTCTTTGCCTTGAGATAACTGTTTGTCCATTTATCAATGGGATTGTCATATGCTGAAGCATCCAATGGCAATGCAGGATTTCTTGGTGCCAACGCTGCATTCCTGAATGCTTTTTTGACCTGCTGGCTGTCTGGCCAGGCGGCCCCTGCATTGATCCAAGCGGCAATGACTTTGATTTCCTGTTCACTGAGTTTCTTGCCTTTCGAAGGCATGATGTCTTCATGGCCTGCCGGCAAACTGATCCGCTTGTAAAGCTCACTGGCATTTGCATTGCCAGGAACAACAACAGGGCCGCTCTCTCCACCTTTCATGATCAGGTCTATATGATCAAGGCGCAGGTCTCCTTTTACTTTTTCTGGGCCATGGCAATCATAGCAACTGTGTGCCAGGATTGTTCTTACCTCAAGCTGCAAAGATGCCTGTTGTTCCAATGAGGGTGCTTCCAGGTTGGTAAACAACTGTTCATTTTCAAGAACCAATGCTGGTTCTGGCTCAAGCTCAGGCTCCGGTTCTTGAGCCATAGCAGTGGTCTTGTTTTTCAACAAGGTTGTTGTTGTTTTTTTTGATGCTTCGGTTGACCAGTAATTTGTTCCGTGGGTCAGGGATGCTCCAAAATAGGTAGTCAACAAGAGAAGCAATACATTGGCAAAAAGAATAGTCCTAAATAATTTAATACCCGCCGCCGTTGGATTTTGCAGTATTTCAGCATGCTTAAACCAAGCCATGCCACTCAAACACAACATTCCGATAGACATCCACTGGTGCCTGAGCAGCAAAGAACTGGCATGATCCCCTTCAGCAGACAACATCAATCCACTTATTGCAGAAAATAGTCCTGCGATGAGTCCTATCAATAAACTCAATTGAATGGCCTGCCGATAGGCCGTATGCTTTTTGAATACGATCAGGATTTCCAGGAATGCAGCAAAAAGAATCACTCCAATGGGTAAATGAACAGCAATCGGATGCAGCCGACCCAACAACTTCCATGCCAGGGATCCCGCTAAATCAAGCCCTGATCCTGTAATCTGTATGGTATTGAACACTGCAAAAATGCAAATCCAGGACAAAGCAATGCCTACCCAGAAGAGCCGCTTATTGTAAAATGATTGTTTAGGTGAGTCGCTCATAATATGTAAATAACACACTTGCCAGCTTGCGAGTAATTGTCAACACACTCCGTGTATAAACTTTACCCGATATATTTTTTTAATTGATGGGTTAGGCCTATTTTACGATAGTGTATATTTAAAGGCAATTTAAGTAAACTTACCATTAAAATGGATGAACTGAGTGTGCTGATTTTGCCTAATTAAAACTGCCATCATGAAAAAAAACTCAGTCCTGTTGTTCAGGCTACTCGCCCTTGTCCTGCCTATCGCTCTGGTCATCTCGTTTTCTATTCAAACCGAAGATGCTTTTTTTACCGCCGATGATCCAAAAGTTGCCAACCTGAAACTGCCCCAGGGCTTCAAAGCAGAAAGACTATATGGGCCTTCTGAGCATGAAGAAGGATCCTGGGTATCCATGACCTTTGACAACAAGGGTAGAATCATTGCATCAGACCAATATGGATACCTCTATCGTCTCAGTGTGCCAGCCATCGGAGACACCATCAACAAAACAAAAGTTGAAAAACTGGAGGTATTGAAGGATCCTGCATTCATGACTGACACAACAACTGGAAAAGTTTCCATGGGTTATGCGCATGGCCTCCTCTATGCTTTCAACAGTTTATATGTAATGATCAACCATCGCGGCAATGGAAAATTAAAGAGAACCAGTGGGCTTTACCGGCTCCAGGATACCGACGGTGACGACCAGTTTGACAAAATAACCATGCTAAAATTACTGGATGGAGATGGAGAGCACGGGCCACACAGCATTGTACTGGCACCAGACAAACAATCCTTGTTTGTTGTTTCCGGCAACTTCACGAAAATTCCAAAATTAGATTCTTACCAAAATATTCCAGACGGAAAATTTGACAACCTTTTCCCTTTGATCAAAGACCCCAACGGTCATGACAATACCGTTGAATCGCATGGCGGATGGGTAGCCCAGGTTGACTCAACCGGCAGCAAATGGAACATGTATGCTTCAGGCTTCCGCAATCCTTTTGACCTTGCCTTCAACAATGCAGGAGAAATGTTTACTTACGATTCAGACATGGAGTGGGATTTTGGTACTCCTTGGTACCGCCCTACCAGAATTCTTCATGTGACCAGCGGTGGTGAATACGGATGGAGACCTGGCACGAACAAATGGAATGCAAACTATCCTGACAACCTTCCTGCAGCCGTTAATGTAGGACAGGGATCACCCACTAATTTTGTATCTGGGTCCAACGCAAAATTCCCGGAGAAATACCGCAATGCATTGTTCGCCTTTGACTGGAGTTTCGGTATCATTTATGCGATCTATCCAAAATCGAACGGTGCATCATACACCGCAACAGGTGAAGAATTCATCTCAGGATCCCCACTGCCTTTGACTGATGGTGTGATAGGCCCAGATGGCGCATTGTATTTCCTTACCGGAGGCAGAAGGCTAGAGTCAGACATGTACCGTGTTTATTATGCAGGATCTGAGACCAAGAATACTGCCATGGCTAAAGTTGAATTGAATGAAGCACAAAAAACCCGCAAAAAGTTGGAGACCTATCATGGGAAACCAACAGCAGGTGCTGTGAATGAAGCCTGGCCCTTTTTAAAGGACAAGGATCGTTTCATCCGCTATGCGGCGCGCATCGCCGTTGAAGCGCAACCACTCAGCGAATGGACTGACAAAACAATCAATGAAAAAGATCCTGTAATCCTTACCAATGCTGCAATTGGTCTGGCAAGGCGTGGTGATGCAAAAGTCAAGAAACCACTGCTCACAGCACTTACTGCTGTAAATATTTCTTTGTTAACGGCTCCACAACAACTGGATCTGATGCGCGCCATTGAACTGGTATTTACCAGGATGGGCGCACCTGATGCTGCTGAAAAAGATGCTGTGGCCAAGTTGTTGAATCCGATTTTCCCAGCTGCCACCAATGACCTCAACAAGGAACTCAGCAAGCTGTTGGTTTATGTCGATGCACCAAAAGCTGTTGAAAAAACAATGGCCCTCTTGACCGTTGCAAAAGATGACATGTCTGGACAGAAAACAGTTTCTGAATCATCAGACCTGATTCTTCGCAATCCCCAATATGGAATGGACATTGCAGGCATGTTGTCCAAAATGCCTCCACTTACACAGACCTGGTATGCAAACGTTTTGAGCCAAGCCAAGAATGGCTGGACAGATGATCTAAGAACCAAATATTTCCAATGGTATTATTCTGCCTTCGGTTTTAAAGGAGGTGTTTGTTATGTTGGTTTCATCGATAAGGCAAGGAAAAATGCATTGGAAAATCATCCCAAAGAAAGTTTTGCAAAATACAATAGGATCTCTGGCGACTCGATTGTAACCCTTGCCAGGAAAGGCTTGGACATTGGACCCGTAAGGCCAAAAGGTCCGGGCCGTGGATGGAAACTGACTGATGCCTTGGCTGTCGTAGACAGTGCCAACGGAACAAGAAACTTTGAGCAAGGAAAAGCCATGTTTGCAGCATCCCTCTGTCGCACCTGTCATCAGGTCAGAGGCGAAGGTGGTATTGCAGGTCCAGACCTTAGTCAGCTGGGAACCCGTTTCTCCAACAAGGACATGCTTGAAGCGATCATCTCCCCCAGCAAGACCATCTCAGACCAATACGGTTCAACAGTATTCTACCTCAAAACCGGTGGTTCACTCATGGGTAGATTGATCCGCCAGGACAAAGACAAATACTATATTTCTCAAAACCCCTTCGATACTCAAACCATCAAGGAAGTTTTGAAAAAGAATGTGGTGAGAACCCGTGTATCTGAGGTTTCTCCCATGCTACCGGGCATGATCAATGGACTGAACCCCGACGAACTCAAGGACCTGATGGCTTATTTGAAATCTGGGGGCAATCCGGCTCATCCTGTTTACAATCCAACCAAATAAACATGCCTCAAGAGCAGATTTGGAGTGATAAGGTTGGGAAGGTTTCTCAGGTTGGCGGCATAGAAACTGCAGTGCTTGACAATGGCATCAGCAGGGGTATGCGCGTTGCCTGGATCAATACAGGATCTGGACTTCGCTTTAAAGTTTTGATAGATAGGGCCATGGACATCGCCGATGCCGCCTACAATCAATACAACCTGGCCTGGTTGAACCACGCTGGCTTTCCACCACCACAACCTTTTTCAGACAAGGGTGTGGATTGGCTCAGAACCTTTGGCGGCGGCCTGGTTACTACCTGTGGCCTCTCCCATGTTGGCGGGCCAGAAAAAGATGCATTTGGTGAAAGAGGAGTGCACGGCAACATCAGCAATATCCCAGCAGAAATTGTCTCCATTGTTCAACCAGATCCAGAAAATGGAAACATGAAGATGAGCATCACCGGCATCATCAGAGAATCTAAAATTTTCGGTCCGGCATTGGAACTCAGAAGAACCATTTCTGCAACACTTGGTGTTCCCGGATTCAAGATCCATGATGAGATTTCCAACAGGGGCAATACACCTGCTCCACACATGATCCTCTATCATTGCAATTTCGGATGGCCCCTTGCAGACAAGGGAAGCCAATTGATCTGGAAGGGCAAAATGCTTACCCGTGACGGGAATGATTTCCCCAATGGAGAAGCCTTCAAAACCTGCCCTGACACCCTGATCACCCACAGTGGCAATGGTGAGGAAGTGGCCGTGGTTGATATTGAGGCATCAGAGCGTGGGCAATGCATTTGCGGTCTCCACAATCCTGCGTTGGAATTGGCTGTAGCCATTCAATTCAATAAAAATGAATTGCCATGGATGACCAATTGGCAACACTGGGGCAAAGGTGAATATGTTACAGGCCTTGAACCGGGTTCTCATCCGCCCATTGGCCAATCCAAAGCCAGGGAAAATGAAACACTGATTTTCATCGCACCTGGAGAGCGCATCCAGTACAATCTTTCATTTCAAGCCATTCAGGGAAATGAAAACATCCATAAAATATTTCATTGATTATTTAACCCTAACATAAGCCGATATGGAACAACAAAGCATTGCAAAAAAAGCACTGGAACAAGGCAAAGGAATTCTTCGATTAGCACCAACATGGGTACCCAGATCATTTTGTGTGCCCGGAAGAAGGATAAAACTACATCCGGATGATTACTATATCCTGGGAGGAGAAAGGGGTGGCATTGATGAGCGCTGGCTTTCGTCAACGACACCTGCAAAAAATGGCCCATTGACAGGAGAGAATGAGGGATTGAGCCCAGTTGTATACAATGATGGCCAAACCACCCATCAGGTTCTGCTGAAAGATGCAGTTGACGAATTAAAAGGTGAACTCATTGGAGACAGGCTCTGGAATGAATACCATAGCTGGCCCATGTATTCCAAGTTTTTTGACAACATGGGTCCACTCCCCCATCATGTGCACCATAACGATGAAAAAGCTGCATTGATTGGTCAAAAAGGAAAACCCGAAGCATATTATTTCCCTCCGCAACTCAACAACCATGGAGGTGATTTCCCTTATACATTTATCGGCATCGCACCAGGTACACCCAAAGAAGTGATCAAGGATTGTCTGCTCAATTTCACCAAGGGTGATAACAAGATCACCAACTATTCACAGGCTTATAAATTAGAACCCGGCACTGGATGGGATGTTCCTCCTGGATTGTTGCATGCCCCTGGTAGCATGTGCACCTATGAGCCACAGAAGGCATCGGATGTTTTTGCGATGTACCAATCACTGGTGAATGAGGCCATCATACCAGAAGAATTGCTCTGGAATGGTACGCCAAAAGAAAGTATTGGTGATTATGATGCCCTGATGGAAGTGTTGGACTGGGACCTCAATGTTGATCCCAATACCATGGCCAACCGTTTTATGGCACCCAAGCCTGTGCATGACCTGGAGGAAATGAAAGCCAATGGGTATGTTGAAAATTGGATTTGCTACAAATCAGAAGCCTTTGGCGCCAAGGAACTCACTGTTTTCCCCGGGCAAACGGTAACCATAAAGGATAGTGCTGCATACGGTATCATCGTCATGCAAGGACGCGGAACATTTGGTGTTTGGGAAATTGAAACCCCTGCCCTGATCCGTTATGGACAGCTGACCAACGATGAATTTTTCATCAGTGAAAAAGCAGCATTAGAAGGTGTCAAAATAGTCAACACATCGACAACTGATCCTATCGTCATCCTGAAACATTTTGGACCCAACAACCCCGACATGGTTTTATAAACCTTTTCAAACATGAAAAAAAACAGCAAATATAGATTCCACTTCGGAGGAATGGCAGTCGTTGCAGCCATGATAGGTATATTTTCCTTCATGATGCCCGGATCGACCAAACTCAGTATCAACAAAGGTTCCCGCATTATCCTCATCGGCAACAACTTGGGTTCCAGGATGCAGGAGTTTGATCATTTTGAAACTGAACTCCAGCTTCGCTATCCAGACAGCATGCTCTACGTCCGCAACATGTGTGATGGTGGGAATACCCCGGGATTCCGTCCACATTCCGGAAGAAAAACGCCATGGGCATTCCCCGGTGCAGAAAAGTTCCAAACCGAACTGGCCAAAGCGGCTGGAATGGAGGGATTTGTTGAATACCCTGATGAGTGGATGACAAAACAAAAGGCAGACATCATCATTGCCTTCTTTGGATACAATGAATCATTTCAAGGAGCTGCAGGATTGGCCAACTACAAAGCAGAGCTGGAAGCTTTCATCAAGCATACCCAGGCACAAAAATACAATGGGAAAGCTGCACCACAGTTGGCACTGGTTTCACCAATAGCATTCGAAAACCTCTCCGGGAAATATGACCTGCCCAATGGAAAAACAGAGAATGCCAATCTCTTGCTCTATACACAGGCCATGAAAGAAGTTGCTGCAAAAAACAAGGTTCATTTTGTGGATGCCTTCACACCCAGCAAAATTTGGCTGGATGATCCTGGCACAGAGTTGACCATTGATGGTAGCCAACTGAACAATGAGGGATATGCAAAATTTGGCCCTTTCCTTGCCAATGAGGTTTTCGGAAAATCCAGCATACCAACACCATCCAACAAAGCAGCAGTATACGCTGCCGTCATGGAGAAAAACTGGATGTGGCACAACGACTACAAGATCCCCAACGGTGTGCATGTTTTTGGAAGAAGGTATAACCCATTTGGACCAGACAACTATCCCGCTGAACAAAAGAAAATCAGGGAAATGACCCTGATCAGGGATACTGCTATCTGGATGGCTGCCCAAGGAAAAAAAATGGATATGGCCGCTGCTGATGCAAAAACCTCCACGCTTCCTCAGGTTCAAACCAACTACAAACCCAAAGATCCCAATGCTGCGATGCGCTATTTATATGGCCAGGAAGCTTTGGATAAATTCACTGTTGCTCCGGGATACAAAATAGATTTGTTTGCCTCTGAAGTGGAATTTGCTGATCTCGCCAACCCCGTGCAAATTTCCTTTGATAATAAAGGAAGACTTTGGGTGGCCGTGATGCCAACCTATCCCCATTGGAAGCCAGGTGATCCAAAACCCAATGACAAGCTCATCATTTTGGAGGATACCAACAATGATGGAAAGGCTGATAAACAAACCACTTTCGCAGATGGATTGCAGTTGCCTCTTGGCTTTGAACTGGCTCCTGAAGGAGTCTATCTTTCGCAGGGAACAAACTTTATGTTGCTGAAAGATACCAACGGGGATGACAAGGCTGATGTTCGTGAAATCCTCTTGAGTGGATTTGATGATCATGATACCCATCATGCACACCATGCCTATACCACTGATGCATCTGGCTCCATTTACATGGGACAGGGTGTATTTCTGGCCAATGATATTGAAACTTCTTATGGTCCTGTGCGCGGCACCAATGGTGGATTTTTCCGCTACGATACCAAAAAGAAAAAGCTTGATCGCATTGCCCAGCTGTCCATTCCCAACCCTTGGGGTATCGCTTTTGATAATTGGGGACAGGTTTTCTATGCAGAAACTTCAGGACCAGATGTTACCTGGATGACGCCAGGGACGGTGAAGTCTCGTTATGGCGAAGCCACTCCAACACCGGCCTCCATCATTGAAGAGAAGCACCGTGTAAGGCCAACTTCGGGACTTGAATTTATTTCCAGCAGGCATTTCCCTGATGAAGTGCAGGGAGACATGCTCATCAACAATACCATTGGATTTCTGGGGACCAAGCAACATAAAATGATGGATGCAGGCGCAGGGTATTCCACCCAACACAGGCAAGACCTTGTCCGTTCCAGCGACATCAATTATCGCCCTGTTGATCTTGAATTTGCTCCTGATGGATCCTTGTACATTGCAGACTGGCACAATGTCTTGATTGGACATATGCAGCACAACATCCGGGATCCATTGCGTGACCATACCCATGGCCGCATCTACCGTGTCACCTACCCTTCACGCCCGCTGGTAACCCCAGCAAAAGTGGACGGTGCCACCATCCCTGAACTGCTGAATAATTTGACCTTGCCTGAATACCGGACACGCTACAGGACTCGCCGTGAACTCAGGGAATATCCTGCAACAGCCGTGCTTCCTGAACTAAAAAAATGGATCAGCAAACTGGACAAAAATTCACCCCAATACGAAAAGCTTTTGCTGGAAGCGCTCTGGGTAAGCTGGGGCCAGAACAAGGTCGATCAACCATTGCTTCGCCAACTGCTCAAAGCCAAGGATTATCGCATCCGGGCCGCCGCTGTGGAAGTGGTGCGTTTTGCAGGCAATGAACTGCCTGATAAAGCTGCCCTCCTGATGGGTGCTGCAAAAGATGACAGTGCCCGTGTTCGCATCGAGTCAATTGTTGCTGCGTCCTGGCTTAGCAAGGAAAAAGGATTGCCCATTATCCTGGAGGCAGGAAAAAAACCACTGGACTCATGGATGGCCAAACCCTATGCCACAGCTGAGGCCCATATCAATGGCCGTGGTGTGATCAGGAAAAAACAAGATGTTGCAGACAAGGCACCAACTGCTGCAGGCATAAATTCGGAAGTTTTGGCAAAAGGCAAAGCGATTTATATGCGCGATGGTTACTGCAATACCTGCCACCAAGGCGATGGCAAAGGCTTGGAAGCAGCCGGCTTCCCTCCACTCAGTGGATCAAAATGGGTTACTGGAAATGAAGACCGATTGATTAAACTGGTCATGAAAGGACTTTATGGCCCTATTGAAGTGAATGGAAAGCAATACCCCGGACAGGTTCCTATGACACAATACGGAGGCATGCTGAATGACAATGAGATGGCTGCGGTATTGACCTATGTGCGCAACGCATTTGGCAACAAGGCTCCCGCAGTTACTCCAGAAAAAGTCAAAGAAGTTCGCGCAGCCATCAAGGACAAATCCGGTTTCTACACACCTGAAGAACTCCTTAAGCTTCATCCAATGGAGAAATAAAAAACATGATTTTTCATTACCTTGAAAAAATGAACATTACCATCATGAATAATAATACCATGCTAAAATCATATTCCATTCTTTGTTGCTTCATGCTCAGCATGGCAACAGGATTCAGCCAAACACAAAAGGGAAAATCTAAAAAACCCTTGATTGTTTTTGTTACAGGCGATCATGAATACAGCGGTGAAGCCACCCTGCCCATAGTTGCAGCAGAACTGGAAAAAAATTATGGATTCCGTACCATCGTGTTGAAGGCTTATCCCGACCACAATGCAGAGGAAAACATACCAGGGCTGGAAGCCCTCAAAGACGCTGATCTGGCTGTATTCTTTCTCCGTTGGAGAAAGCTTCCTGCTGATCAGGTCCAGTTGATTGAGGACTACCTGAAGACAAAAAAACCATTGGTAGGATTTCGCACCACCACCCATGCGTTCAATTATCCCAAGGGACATCCATTGGAGAAATGGAATGCATTTGGAGAGTTTGCTTTCAATACACCTCCAGGCTGGGGCGGCGTCAACAAGCATACCCATTATGGCCACGAGTCATCCACAGATGTTACCATGATTGAGGCTGTATCTGACGACCCGATCCTTACAGGAGTAGGCAAAACTTTCCATGCCCGTTCATGGCTTTATCAGGTATTGCCCAAATATCCCTCCAATGGCTCAAAAGCATTGATGATGGGGCATTCCATCAATCCCAACAACAAGAATGCTTACGACAATCCAGTGGCATGGACAGGCACCAACAGCTTTGGCGCACGCATCTTTTTTACCACCCTTGGCCATCCTGAAGATTTTGATCAAGAACCATTTCAACACATGGTCATCAATGCCATTCATTGGGCTGCAGGAAAACCAGTGCCAAAAAAATGGAAAGGGCCCATGCAAATCAATGTACCGTACAGGAAATAAAACAGCAAAACAGTATGTATAAAATTGGATTCAATACGTTGGTTTGGTCTGCCGTGGTTTCGGATGAACAATTCCCCATCATCGATCGCTTGAAAGCCATTGGATACGACGGTGTGGAATGTTTTATTGGTGCACCAGATGATGCTGCCTACAAGCGTTTTGGTGATCATGCGAAGAACATTGGGTTGGAAACCA
This sequence comes from uncultured bacterium, assembly GCA_903894575.1. GTDB lineage: Bacteria > Bacteroidota > Bacteroidia > Chitinophagales > Chitinophagaceae > Pollutibacter. The sequence continues at coordinate 9,891 of CAITQQ010000052.1, read as the reverse complement.
CCAGTGTTTTTGTAGTGGATGCAGATCACAGTCCTGTAGATCCCTCCCCTTCAGTTCGTGCCAAAGCACTGGACCGCATCAAATGGGGTATCGACCGTGCACATGACATGCAATCCAGCATCCTTTGTGGACCCTTTCATTCTGCGCATGGACATTTTTCCAAAAAACCTCCACAGGAAGATGAATACAATTGGTGTGCAGAAGTCTTGAACCAGGCTGGTGAACATGCAGCCCAGGCTGGCATCACGCTTGCCCTGGAAGCATTGAACCGCTTTGAATGTTATCTCTGCAACACAATGGTACAGCTCAAACATCTTGTAGACAAAGCCAATCATCCGCATGTAAAAGCGATGTATGATACCCATCATTCCAACATTGAAGAGAAGAAAGCAAATGATGCTATCCATACCATTGCTCCTGTTTTAGCACATGTGCACATCAGTGAAAATGATCGGGGCACTCCGGGAGATGGTCATGTGCATTGGGATGAAACCTTTGCCAGCCTTGCTGCCATCAATTACAATGGTTGGCTGACCATTGAAGCATTTTCGCGCAATGATCCTGACTTTGCCAATGCCATCAATGTATGGAGGGAATATTCTGGGCCATGGGACATGGCCATCAACGGGCTGTCCTTCATCAAAGCACAAGCGGCAAAACACAATCTTTAATTCTTCAAACAAAAATGCAACCATATGTCTGAAAACAATTATCCAAAACTCCACAACGCTACATGGCCTGGCATCGTAGGAAAAGGCCCGGATTCAGAACCCCCTATTTCACTTGACACACTGATTGACTTCACTGCCAATGCAGAAGTGGATGGTGTGAAATTTGATGGTATCGATATCGGCCTTTTTGAGCCCCATTTCAACATCGATGAATCAGAAGATGGGATCAAAAGATTGGCTGACAAAGTTGGTGCACTCAACCTCAACATCGGTTCTTTGGTGGCCCCCATCTGGGGTGGCCCTGCCATGGGTAGCAAAGAAGACCGTGCAGTATTTGTTGATATGGTGAAACGTTCCTGCGAATTTGGAAAAAAACTCCGCAATGCCGGTGTACGCCCATATGGCATCATCCGCATTGATTCTGCCAGCAAACCGGAAGCCTGGGCACAGGATCCCGCAGGCAATACCAAACTGATTGCTGAAACTTTTCGTGAAGCCTGTGATGTTGCTGCTGATTATGGTGAGCGACTGGCTGCTGAAGGTGAAATCTGTTGGGGCGGCATGCACAGCTGGAAGGCCATGGTAGACACCCTGGAGGCTGTAGATCGCCCGAACATTGGATTCCAGGCAGACATGGCCCATACCTTGCTGTATCTGCTTGGGTACAATGCCCCTGAACACCGCATCCTTCCTGAAAATTTTGACTGGAGCGATGGTGCTGTATTGGATGAGGGACTTAAAAAACTCACCAGTGCACTTCGCCCCTGGACCATTGATTTCCATGTCGCTCAAAACGATGGAACCGTTCATGGCACAGGATCTCATGACAAAACTGGCAGACATTGCCAGGCACTTGATCCCAACGGAAAGCTCGACATAGCAAAGCATGCAGGCTTTTGGCTGCGCGATGAAAAAGGCGAACTCACCAAAGCTTTTCAGCATATTTGTTGGGATGGCTGCATGTTCCCCAACGATGTCATGATGAAACAACAAACCTGGAATGATATCCTTGCTGCCTTGATCAAAGTAAGGAACCACCATGGTTGGACCGGAGCATAATAATCTTCATTTATAAACGATAATACTCTTACAATGGCAACAAAAAAGACACTCAATATTGGTTTGATTGGCGGAGGATTCATGGGAAGAACCCATTCCAACGGTTACAACCGCATCCGCAATTTCTTTCCTGACCTGGAATTCACTCCTGTTCTCAAAGCTGTTTGTTTTCGCAATGAAACCAAACTGAAAGCATTCGCTGAACAATGGGGATACGAAAGCACAGAAACGGATTGGAGAAAACTAATCGAAAGGGATGATATTGATGCAGTGGACATCTGCACCCCCAACGACACACATGCTGAAATTGCCATCGCAGCAGCAAAAGCTGGAAAAATGATCCTTTGTGAAAAACCATTGGCCAGGAATCTTGAAGAGTCCCAGGTCATGGTGGATGCCATTGAGGCAGCTGGTGTAAAAAACACTGTCTGGTACAACTACAGGAGAATCCCAGCTGTTACGTTGGCCAAGAACATCATTGAATCAGGCAAGCTGGGTAAAATCTACCATTACCGTGCCAACTTCCTGCAAGACTGGACCATCAATGAAAACCTGCCCCAGGGTGGTGAAGCTTTGTGGCGCATGGACGCTGCCGTAGCAGGCTCTGGTGTAGTGGGTGATTTGCTCTCCCATTGCGTAGATACGGCCATCTGGCTCAATGGTGGCATCAAAGAAGTTTCTGGGATGACTGAAACTTTTGTAAAAGAACGCATGCACCAGCTGACAGGAAAAGTTGAGCAAGTGCATATTGATGATGCCTGTTCTTTCTTCTGCAAGTTCAACAATGGCTCTCTGGGCCTTTTCGAATCTACGCGCTATGCCCGTGGACACAAGGCATTGTATACGTTTGAAATCAATGGTGCCAATGCCTCCATCCGTTGGGATCTTCATGATTTGAACCGTCTTGAGTTTTTTGACAATGGTGATGAGTCTAACCTCAGGGGATGGCGTTCTATCCATGTTACTGATGGCGAACAACCATACATGAACAAATGGTGGGTACCCGGTCTTGGCATCGGATATGAGCATTCATTTGTACACCAGGTGGCTGATTTCCTGAAGAGCCTTGAAACCGGCGAGCCTTGCTCCCCTACTTTCAAGGAAGCCCTTGAAACCCAGAAAGTTTGTCAAGCTGTCCTGGATTCTGCAGCCACCCGCAGTTGGAAAACCTGTTAGTCCAGATTCAATCAATAACAATCAAGCATCAATCCACTTTCATGATTTTACGCAACCGCCTCAGCATTCTTTTTCTGCTCTGCTTCATGGGTTCCTCTGTGATCACATCAGCACAGAAAAAAGATGGTTTCAAGAAAATTTTCAATGGAAAGAACATGAAAAACTGGGAGGCCGATACTTCCCATTGGCGCATTGAGAATGGCTGCTTTGTTGGTGAAGTAACCAAAGAGAAACCGCTCAAAACCAATACTTTCATGATTTACCGTGGTAACATTCCTGAAAATTTTGAATTCAAGGCATCCTACCGCATCAGTCCGGAAGGCAACTCTGGCGTGCAATACCGCAGTGAGGCCCTGGACAATGTGCCATTTGCCTTAAAGGGATACCAGGCAGATATCGATGGCGCAAACCGCTACACAGGACAGAACTACGAGGAACGTGGACGTGGATTTCTGGCCATGCGGGGTGAACAATCCGTATTGAAGGAAGGACAGAAGCCAACCATCACTGGGTCTGTTGGAAAATCCGATGAGCTGAAAGCAAAAATCAAAGTCGATGATTGGAATGAGATCCACATCATCGCCAAGGGCAACCATCTCATGCATTATATCAATGGCGTACTGATGAGTGAAACAACTGATGAAGATACTGTCAAACGAAAATTCACAGGCCTTATTGGGCTTCAGGTGCATGTGATGCCGAAGATGAAAGTGGAATACAAAGACATCTACCTCAAGAAAATCAACTAAATAAAAAAGGGTTACAATTTGTAACCCTTTTTTTTATCCTGTGGGAGTTGACGGGATCGAACCGCCGACCCTCTGCTTGTAAGGCAGATGCTCTAAACCAGCTGAGCTAAACTCCCAAACGGGATGCAAATATAGAGATGAAATTGATTGATTCAAAATAAATTCATCAATTAATAATGATATTAGATATTAACATCTGGGGAAACAAGGTGCATGTAATTTAGAATAGAAAAAAATTGCCTATATTTGATGTTTAAACATTAAATATACATACCATGAACTTTATTGAATCTCTGGAATGGCGTTATGCTACCAAGCGCATGAATGGCGAGCAGATATCTGATGAAAAATTACAGCATATCCTTGATGCGGTGCAGCTGACACCAAGTTCCTTCGGACTCACGCCATACAATGTCATTGTTGTCCAGGATCCTGCCATCAAAGAAAAGCTTACCCCCCATTGCTTCAACCAACCACAAATAAAAGAATCTTCTGCCCTATTGATTTTTGCCCCATGGAAAAACATCAATGATGCCCATGTTGATACGTATATGCATGAAATTGCCACAACAAGGGGTATTCCTGCAGAAGCACTTACAGACTTTGGTAACATGATCAAAGGTAAAATAAACAGCAGTGCCCCTGAAGACTTACATGTATGGGCTTCAAAACAGGCTTATATCGCACTTGGGTTTGGACTTGCCGCAGCAGCGGTTGAAGCCATTGATTCCACACCCATGGAAGGATTTAACCCTGCCGGTGTAAATGAGGTATTGGGGTTGGAAGCAAAAGGTTTGAGTGCAGTATGCATGCTGGCACTGGGATACAGGGATGCACCACAGGACTATCTGGCAAATGCAAAAAAGGTAAGAAGGGACAAGGAAAAACTATTCATCAAATATTGATAACGTATTTTTTATATTTTGTTGAAAATATCAACCAAAAACTGAACCATCTTTCTACAAGATGGTTTAGTTTTTTAGATCATCAACCACTGACATGAACTTCAAATTTCTCCTTGTTATTTCCTTTACAACTTTTTTTATCTCCGCATCGAAAGCCCAAAATATCCCTCAAGCACGGATCAGCGGATATGTTATTGATAAAAACACCCAAAAACCTTTGGCCGGTGTAACCATTGAAATACTTGGAACAGGCAAGGGCGCCAACACTGACTCAACAGGATTTTTCAGGATTACTACTTCCCCCGGTACCTATAACTTCAAGGTCACGAGGATTACTTATACCGCAAAAACAGCCAACAATGTTGTGCTCACCTCAGGAAATGAAACAACTTTGAGCATAGAATTGGAACCAGAAAGCAAAAATCTTGATGAGGTTGTCATCCTCAACAGAAGAAATTCTGCAAAAGCCACCAGTTTAGAATCTCCACTGAGTGTTCAACGCATGACCACTGAAGAAATCAAGCGCAACCCCGGAGGAAACTTCGACATCAGCAAAGTGATCCAATCCCTTCCCGGTGTAGGCGGTGGCGTTGGAGGAGGTGGATTCAGGAATGACATCATCATCCGTGGCGGTGCACCCAGTGAAAATGTCTACTACCTTGACGGCATTGAAATCCCGGTCATCAACCATTTTGGTACACAGGGAAGCGGAGGTGGCCCACAAGGCATCCTCAATGCCAACTTCATAGAAGAAGTGAAGATGAATACCAGTGCATTTGATGCCCGCTATGACAACGCACTCAGCAGTGTATTGCAGTTCAAACAAAAATCAGGTAACAACTACAAGACCCAGGGAAATGTGATCCTCAGTGCCACAGAATTGGCCATTACCCTGGATGGACCGCTATCCAAAAAAACAACTTACCTGGCTTCCATCCGGAGGAGTTACCTCCAACTGCTGTTTGAAGCCATTGACCTGCCCATCAGACCCAACTATTGGGATTACCAATTCAAAACCACCACCAGAATCAACGACAAAACAACCCTGAGCTTCATGGGCATTGGCGCCATAGATGAGTTCAAATTTGCTGCACCCAAGGAAGCCAGCGATGAAAAACTCTATGTCATCAACTCCAATCCCATGATCAACCAATGGAACTATACCGTTGGGGCCAGCCTTAAAAAACTCGTCTCCAATGGATATTGGAACCTTGCCCTGAGCAGGAATACCCTGAACAATCAGGCGGACAAATACGAGGACAATGACAATCCCAGCGATGCAACCAGAACGCTGATGACCAACAGTACCGAAACGGAAAACAAGCTGCGTTTTGATGCCAGCACAACCGTCAATGGGGTAAAACTCAGTTATGGCGCCAGTGCGCAGTATGTTGATTTTGACAACAGCTATTTCAATGTTTACAGAAAAGCCGTAAAAAATACAGCAGGAACCATCATTCAGCCAGCCGTCATCATCAACAGTGCCAACAAAGTTGATTTTCTTAAATATGGTGCCTTTATTCAACTGAGCAAAAAGATCATGAACGAAAGAATGGCGATCAGCCTGGGAACCCGCATTGATGGAAACTCCCTGGGCAACAGCGAGGCCAACCCTTTCAAACAATTCTCCCCTCGCCTCTCCTTTAGCTATGCTGCCACAAGCAAGACCAACCTGAATGCCAGCATAGGCCGATACCACAAGCTTCCGGCCTATACCCAACTGGCCTATAGCAATCCCATGAATCCTACCATGAGCCAAAACCCTGGCAAATACATCAGCAGCACCCACTATGTTGCCGGTATTGAACACATGCCCAGCAGTTCTTTGCGGTTCACTCTGGAAGGATTTTACAAGGGCTATGGCAACTATCCCGTCAGTTTACTGGATGGCGTGAGCCTTGCCAACAAAGGGACAGAGTTTGGTAGCATTGGCAATGAACCCATCAGCCAAAATGGAAAAGGTCAGGCCTACGGCATTGAATTCCTGGCACAAAAAAAGCTGACTAAGCGCTTCTTTGGTATCCTCAGCTATACGTTTTACCATTCAAAGTTCACCGATACGAAGGGAAATTATATCCCTGCCAGTTGGGACAACAGACATTTGGTCAGCCTCACATGGGGGTACAAATTCAAAAGGAACTGGGAACTTGGCCTGAAATTCAGGTACCAGGGTGCTGCTCCTTATACCCCTTTCGACATGACAGCTTCCCGCTTGAATTACCTTACACAGGGAACAGGTATCCTTGACAATGGAAAATACAACTCACTCCGACTTGATGCATTCAATGCCAGTGATGTAAGGATAGACAAAAAATGGAATTTCAACAAGTTTACGCTGGACCTTTATCTGGATGTAACCAATTGGTATGTGGCCAAAACACCTGGTACAGCGCAATATACCTTCAAAAGGAATGGTACCGCTGGATTCGCAACCGCCGATGGAAATCCGATCCGGATGGATGGAAGCAACGCCATTCCCTTGCTGTTGGAAAATAGTGATGCCTTCTCTACTCCGAGTTTTGGCTTTATTGTTGAGTTCTAATTGGACAACAAATTGATCGGCATTATGAATTCAAATCTGTTGGGATTCGGGGGTTTGACAAACAATTTTGTGTCCAACAGCCTGCTGTAACGGATTCCGAAGGTTACTGCTTGCTGGTTCCACCATTTGGTATCAAAATAAACCTCCGTTCCTGCACTCCTGAGGTTGATGATCGCTCCTGTTCTCAAACTCTTTAGGTGCATGTCGTCATAAAAGAAATTGCTCCTGACCCTCAGAAAATAGACAATATTGCCAATGCCGAGATCGGGATAGAGCAATGGCATATGGTAATTGAAGGATGTTCGCCACATCCGGGGATAATCGATGGCTTCGTAACCCCTTGCCATGGCAAATCCATTCGAGAATGAATACTGCCTCATGGTATCACGCGATTGATAATTGAACCCCAGTACCAGCGAGTGGTTGCGACCAACCCCGGGTAGATACAGTTGCGAACCCCAATAGAATTGGTTGGCACTGGTATTTCCGATGGCCATCCTGCTCTGCAATCGGGTTACAAAAGCAAACCTTGGATAGATATGCTGGACCGCCTGCTGCGTCTGCATGGACCAGCTGATTTGATGCTGCAGATAGGAAATAAACCTGTCGTTGAGAGAAACAGTATTTTTTGCATAATAGTCAAGTGAGACTCCATGTATTCTCGACGAAAGGTCGAGCTGCTTGTACAATTTTCCGGAAGTGAAATTCAGTGGCAACCTCAGACCAACATTTCCTGTCCACTCATTCCAACGAATCAACCTACTGCTGTCTTTGAAGGTCCTGTTCATGGTATAATTGGTTCCCCCGGTAATCCAAGGATAGAGACCACTATATGCCAAATTCACCCCTACCCGATGAGATCCTTCATTTTCGTTGTAGAGGTATTCATATGAGGAAACCATTGTATTGAGCAGATTCTGTCCATACAGGCTAAAGCTCCACTCTGGTTGTTCATAAAAAGGCCTCCAGGAATGAATGCGGAACAACCCCTCAGTTTTTTTATAATTGGTGATTGGATTAGCAGAAGCAATGACACCAGCCATCAGGTCAGTTTCATTTGCTTGTTTCAGTGGATGGATATTGGCCTCTGTAAAGCGATAGTCAGCACTATAAACCTGCTCACCTTCAGCTGAAGGACTGCTGTAAACAATTTTTTTACCGTCTTCATGGATGTCGCCGGCATAAGATCCGGTTACATCAGCAGACAAGACCCCGGTTTTCCCAGACACCAGATCATGCTCCCAGAACTGGTTGGTCTGCCCTTGTGAAACGGTAAACATCAGCTTGTTTCCCCTGATCCTGAGAAAAGACATGGGTGCATTGGCATATGGCAATACTTCCGAGAAGGAGCCGCTGGTTAAATCCAATTGCAGCAAGGCCGATACACCATTATCTTTTCTTGATAAAACATAAACCATTGAATCTGAATTACTAAATACAGGGTAACTAAAGTAAATTCCAGAATTATTTTCAAACCTTTTCACCCTATCACCCGTTTCCCTATTGATCAAATCCAAGCTGGTTTTACCTCCTGGTGCAACATCCACTGCAATCAACCGCTGTCCATCATTGGAGAGATCTGGCGAAAAATACCTTTTGCCTTTGGTGACCCGCTGCTCAGAACGGTCGAAAATATTGTACAGGACAATATCACTGCCATCTTTCCATTGCCATCTTGGATCAGGCGCATAAGCAGCATAGACAACATGACCCCGTTTGTAGGTATAATAGTCATCCATTCCAATGTTCTTGACTCCTAATTTTGATATTTTACCCTGGCTGAAAATTACCCAATGCGGCAATTGATTGTAGGCCTTACGCAACGCGAGTACAGAATCTCCACCCAGCCAAATGGGATAATGATGATCAACCACTCTTTTTGTATCTAACTTATTGATTATATGACGATAAGATTGACTCACCTCAACAGGAATATTCAATTGAAAAGAATCAATGGCGCGGCGTACAAACGCATTAAATTCGATTCCAGTATGCCTTTTGATGGCAGATTGCAGGGGATAAAACAGCCCTTTGAACCTGGCCGCATCATCCGTCACCTTGGCCCAGAAACCGTCGCCCTGCCTTCCATATCCATAGGCAACCAGCAGATAACCCAAGGCATAATGATTGGGAACCAGGTCTTTCATTGACCCACTCCTCAACTTCTGGTAACTGTATTTTTTATTGGCCATCCAAAGGCTGCGGAAGGGTTCATAAAAACCAGGGAGCCTTCCGCGGCCCTGGCTGAGGAATTTTGTTTCAGTATACACAGCATCACCCTCAAAAAACCAGTCAGGAACGGATGCGGAATTGGCCAATGCCTGTCCCTCCTGGCCAGCAATCAGATAGGCCAATTTTGAAAGCCCTTTACGGAAATTGGCATACTGATGTACATGCCTGTATTCATGAACGCTCAAATTATCAAGCCAACTGGTTGAGCCCAACTTCAGGGCATCTTGAGGAGGAAACAAAAAGAACTCACTTCTCCATGGACCCAATCCTACATAGGCATTGGAGACAGTGGGCAGCGTTTGCAACACAATGGGGATCCGTAAACTGGCGTTTCCAAGCCTTCCAGAGGCCTGGTTTTCCAAAAATCGTGTAATGGTACTGACACGCAAGGCAGCACTATCCGAACCCAGTGGAAAGACAATATCCGCTGCCGCTCCTTTTATTTTTTTCCATTTCAAAGACGAAGGGTTCGCCCCGAATTGTTGACCACATACAGAAACAGCAACAAGAAATAGAAAAATTATTGATAAAGTAATTTTATTCATAAATCTCATAAT
>CAITQQ010000051.1 GCA_903894575.1 uncultured bacterium | reverse complement strand
GGAATTCTGGAAAGCAGTTTTATCATACACCTGTTGAAACCACACCATAAAAATTTCAACAAGACCATCATCAAAAGACCCAAAATCTACTTTTATGATACAGCACTTGTTTGTTATCTCTTAGGTATCAGAGATACACTACAAATGCAAACCCATCCACTGAAAGGGCATATATTTGAAGGTATGGTTGTTACAGAATTGATTAAAAAGAGAACAAACCTAGGATTGGACAACAACCTTTATTACTGGCGAGACAAAACCGGACATGAAATTGATGTCATCATTGATCAGGGCAATGAGTTGATTCCTGTCGAAATAAAGTCTGGAATGACTTATCAAAAAGAATTTTTCAATAACATAAACTATTGGCAAACACTTAATGGTGCAGATAAATCAATTCTCCTATACGCTGGTCATCAAACACAGCACCGCAGTGATGGAAAAATAATCATGAATTGGAGAGAGATCAGCAAGCTTGAGATTTGAAGTGCGCAACCACCTTGGAATAATGCTGCGTTTGAAGAATGGAGGCCTATCTAAATAAGATGCCTGGAAAATTTATGCGACTAAATGATTTTTTCAGATTCGGGATTGCCTTGGCAAAAAACCCATGCGGCTAAAGAGACTGAGGGATTGCCCTTGCTTCGCGAGGGTATGGGGGGGTGAGCTACATTGATTTTGAAGTACATTTTTCAGCTATCTCCTAAATTGACACCTAAAGAGGGGACTTAAACCAATCGTTTCAGGTACTCTTGTGTTGACAGACCCGTAATGCTTTTAAATGCCAGGTGAAAGGTGATATATGAGGAAAAGCCTACTTTTTCTGAAAGTGATTCTATTGTTTTATCATTTAGATACCCTTTTTCAATTAGTTTGGTTGCGTCATGAATGCGCACAATCTTTTTATAATCAGTAAAACTTTCCAAGCAATGAAATTTAAATATATAATTGATATGGCTAACAGGTATTTTTAGCATTGATGAAATCTCCTCAAAACCTAATTTTGGGTCTCGAAAAACATCACTGTTAAAAGATAACTCCTCTATCTTGTGAATATAATTGGCGAGCAACCCATTCAATTTCTCTTCTATTTTCTTGTCTTTCTCACTGTTAATTTCGGTTACAGTTCCATTGATTTTCCAAACTGTGTTCAAGGTAATTTTTTCAGTGACTTCATCAATGGATTTATTGAGGAAGTCGTACCCGTATAGTATCTCTGGGCTGAGAATTATTTTTATAAAAAGAGTCAGATAGATCAGGGCTGTAATCCAGATGTAGTTCGTATTGTAAATGTGGTCATTGTTCAAAAAAAATCCGGTAAATATGCGAATGATTCCATTTGCAACAAAACTGACATAAAGAAATATGCTCCAATGCTTAATCAATTGATTCTGCCTTTGAATAGCTTTTATCTCACTATTGCGGGTCCATATATCTTTAATCAGCGTCGAAAAACCTAGGTAAGTATAAAATAAAATGGTAGAAACAATTAAAACTAAAAAAATCTCTTTTATCAATATTACATGTGATGGGTTTACATAGGATTTGACGATTGAAATGACTATCAGTATCAACGGCAAGATGAAATGAATTGGGTTTATATCTTTCGATTTAACCCTTTTACTCATATTGCTGAAGTATAAAACATAACAAGGTAGAATTAAAACATAGCTAACTTCAATGAAATTATTCATTGAATCAATTTTTAATTGGGGGTAGAGCTTTGAAAAGGCATAGATTGAAAATCTAAATGCCTGTTGTGCAATAATGACACTTAGGTATTTATTGACAACAATTTTGTTTTGATATTTGCTTTTACCCAGTATAACGGCTAAACAAATAAAGCCTAAAATTGCCGTAATCAGAAAAATGAGTATTTCAAGCATCCGAGTCAAACTTTACACATCTGGGTAAAGATCTTGGTTGATTTTCCAGGTGATAAGAATTCGAAATTAGCTATAATATTAGGGGAATTTATATAAAAGTGTATTTCAAATTCAGAGAATACCCTTTAAAAAGCTAGAAATCATGAAAAAACAAGTCCCAAAACTATTTTTACTCCATCATATTTTTTAATCCAAAACCGTTTTTTGGAAATCCCATTTAAAAACTTGCCATCACATTCGTGGATTGAAGATTAGAATGTGATTTTTATTAAAAAGTATCTTTAAAATACAGGAAATACCTTTTAAAATCAGTGAAACGTTTGATTTCCAATTGGTTGAAAAATAGAATCAGCATTACTTCAGTTCTTAAATCCAATATTCCTTAAATGTCCTCTATCCAAAATCTCAAAAAGGGTGTATATCTATGCCTGTTGCTGTTGGCGTCTGCCAATTATTGCAGCGCCCAAATGGTTCTCCCATCTACCTTAAATGCAAGTGGCGCCACTGTAAACAAGGGTTATTATAGTTTTGATTGGAGCATTGGAGAGTCTACCGCTGTTTCAACCTTAACCAACAGCACTTTAATGGTCACCCAGGGGGTGTTGCAATACCATTCCGGCAATGTGGTAGACAAAAATGTCGGGATGATCTGGTTCCCCAATGAAGTAAAATTGTTCCCCAATCCAGTAAGGAATATACTAGAAATCAATTTCAAGCACCTTGTTCCAGGAAGCCTTCATTTTGAGCTCTTCAACAATGCTGGACAGTTGCTGTGGCAGAAAGATGTTATCTACAATGGCGTATCGCTGATTGAAAAGCTTAACATGTCTGGTATGCCTGCAGGCAATTATACGCTCTATTTATACCAAAGTGATACTCCCAATAGCCTCCGTAAATACTATAAAAGAGGTGCTTTCAAAATCGTGAAGGTCAATTAAACTCCAATATTTCCTATAAATCCCATCTCATGTTCAAAAATGTATTTCTACTGGTAACCTGCATTGTTTTTACCATCTCCAGTGTACAGGCTCAGGCGCCTTCCATTCTAAACTACCAGGCAGTAGCGAGAAATTCTGTCGGCACCCCACTTCCAAACCAAACAATGCAGGTACGCCTGTCAATCCTGAACGGAAGCGCCACGGGCAGCGTTGTGTACTCGGAAATCCGTTCTGTGGCAACCAATGCGGTGGGATTGTTTGTGATCCAAATCGGCAGTTCTGGTGCCAGCAGCACTTCTGGAAACCTATCGACGCTGAACTGGTCCAATGGTAGCAAGTTCTTGAAGGTAGAAATAGATCCTTTGGGTGGCAGTAGCTTTATTGACCTGGGCACCAACCAATTGGTCAGTGTTCCCTATGCCTTATCCGCGTCTCCTTCAGGAAATGCAGGTGGAGACCTCACGGGTACCTACCCTAACCCAGTCTTAGCAGACAAGTCTGTTACAACACAAAAGATTGCTGACCTTTCTGTTACGTTCATGAAGCTCTCTGATCAGGCGGTGACAACCGCTAAGTTGGCGGATGGCAGTGTTACGGACATCAAAATACAATCTGTATCTGGATCAAAGGTCACAGGGAACATTAGCGGCAATGCTGCCAATGTTACTGGAACAGTTGCAGTTGCCAATGGAGGAACAGGTGCTGTTAATCCAGCAGACGCGAGAAAGAACCTGGGTCTGGTGATTGGAACCGATGTGCAAGCACCATTGACGGCTGGAAAGGATTATTTGACGCCAAAAGGCAGTGCTGCGGGATTGACGAACTTCCCCATACTGAACCAAAATACAACAGGCAATGCTGCTACAGTTACCACCAATGCAAACTTGACAGGTGTAGTAACAAGTGTTGGCAATGCCACATCCATCGCCAATGGAGCAATTACCAATGCCATGTTGGCCAATGGCGCAGTGGCGAACTTATCAGGAACCAATACAGGAGACCAGGACCTGAGTGAACTTGCCACCAAAACTGCACTGGCGTTAAAAGCGAATACATCAGATGTAAATACAAGCTTGGCGTTGAAGGCCAATGTTGCTGATGTAACAACTTCCCTGGCACTGAAGGCGAATGCTGCTGATGTAACTGCTTCGCTGGCATTAAAGGCGAATACTGCTGATTTAGCGAACAAAGTGGACAAGGTAACTGGAAAGGAACTCTC
>CAITQQ010000050.1 GCA_903894575.1 uncultured bacterium | reverse complement strand
TGCTGCACCAAGTCTCTTTTCTGCGTGATGATGGCCCATGGGTTTATCGTTTGGTTATTGAAGCATCAGAATTCATGATGGTGCTGGCTACTACTGCATTCGCTGCAACCAGTGGTTTGTCTACCTGGGCATTGAATTTATATAGCCCGGCAGACAACCAGCCTTTTGTCTTTTCAGGGTTCATCCTGAATTTGTCCAACTCCTGTTTGTACAAGGCTTTCAAGATATTCAACTCTTTGGGGGAAGGATTTCTTCCGGTTAGTTTTCGGTAAGTTTTTGTGATGGCGATGTCCTGGTCCGTTTCCCTGCTCATGGCCTCACCCAATACTTTTGATGCTTCAATGTAGGTAGGGTCATTCAACAGCACCAGGGATTGAAGGGGTGTATTGGTTTTCTGCCTGCGCGACAAACAAGAGCTTCTTTCTGAGGCATCAAAAGTAGCCATGGTTGGGTTGGGAACCGTCCTTTTTGCAATGATATAAAGACTTCTCCTGTACACGGCATCAGTGCTGTCAGCCACATACGTGGAACTGTTGATCTCCCACAATCCTGCGGGTTGGTATGGTTTGATGCTGGGCCCTCCGATTTTTTTGTTGATCAGCCCGCTGGCTGTCAGCACATTGTCCCGCATCATCTCTGCTGTAAGCCTGTTGGCCGGGCCTCTGGCCAATAGCCTGTTCTCAGGATCCATTTCTCTCAGTGAAGGAGATGCATATGAATCTTGCTTATAAGTCGAAGACATGACCATCAGCTTGACCATTTTTTTCAGGTCCCATCCAGATTCCTGCAGTTCCACCGCAAGCCAGTCCAGCAGGGCAGGATTGCTGGGAAGTTCTCCCTGGTTGCCAAAATCCTCGCTGGTTTTTACAATACCAACGCCAAAAAATTGTTGCCACAACCTGTTCACCACTACTCTCGAAGTGAGTGGGTGGTTTTCATTGGTCAACCATTTTGCCAGACCCAAACGGTTTCTGGGATAGGAAGCGGGGAAGGGGAATATATCAGCAGGAGTATTGGGGAAGACCTGGGCCCCAGGCTGGTCGTATTGTCCGCGGTTGAGGATAGTTGTTTTCTTGGGTATGGCCATCTCTTCCATGACCATGAGCTGCTTGACCTTTGCCAAGGAGTCATTGAGGCTTCTCCGCAATTTTTTCAATGCTTCCAGAGATGCTTGCACCGAGGGTGCCACAGCCATGGTATAGTATTCAGCCAACAAATCCTTTTCTGTTGCGCTGAGCTGTTCTTTTGTTTTTTCTTTCAATTGGCCCCAACTGTTTTTATTGGCCAGTATCCCCAATTCAAAAGTTGTGAGGAGCCTGTTGTAAACAGCTACATCGTCAACCCTTCCTCCCTTGAAACCCACGCCACGCCACCATCCGCCAATTTGCAAGCCTGGTTCTTTTTTTCTGTTGAACAGAATATCCTTGTAGAGTTTATCGATGACCACCGTCATGGGCAGCTGCGCTCCGTTCTGGTGAAGGTTGAATCCGGATGCCTTTGAAGATCCATCATAGGTGAGGCTTAATTGAATCCACTTTTCGCGTGGCACTTCCGTTTCAGATAATTTGATGATGGCATTGGACGGTGCGCTATGGGCCATCAGTATTTCAAGGCGATTGTTCTTGAGATAAACATGGAAGCCCTTGAAATTGTACAAGCGCTCTCCTTCATTTTTGTGGAAGA
>CAITQQ010000049.1 GCA_903894575.1 uncultured bacterium | reverse complement strand
TTTGTGTCAACAACATTTTTTTGGGAAGTAATTCAGTGGTACTGTCCTGGGTTTTCATCAAGTCATTCAGCAGGTCGTCCTGTGAGAAGCCGGTAGCTGTGATGAGGGTAAAAATGAAAAGGAAAAAATATTTCATGTAGAATACGTTGGTTGTTTACAAAGATACCAATTGATTATGAGTATACCCTTAGTGTATTGCCAGTGAGGGATGTATTGTACTGTGTGAGACCCTTTGGTGTTGGTCCTGAAATTTTTGAACCCGTTGATGAAAAATACGATCCATGTGCTGTGCAGACAAATTGATTGGTGCCAGATGAGTATTGCACTTGCACGCCTTCATGAGGGCAGGCGGCAGATACAGCGAGGTAGGTATTGTTGGTGGTTCGGGCAATGATGATGCCTTGAGTAACCACATATCCTCCGGCATTTTTCAATGCACTGTAGGTATTGTTTGTGAGGTCAATTTGAAACTCAACATTGGTTGGCGCACTTGACTTGGAGCAGGCACCAAGGCAAGTGGCTGCAAACAAAGCAGTTCCGCCAAGCCCCAGTTGCTGTAAGAATTCTTTTCTATCCATGAGATTAATTTTTCATTTGACAATACCCAATATTATAGGTTTATTAATGAACTGTTAATTGAAAAAACCCATTTCTATCAAAACGCAGAGAAGAAGTGTTAATTGCTTTGGAAACAGAGTTGTTTGTTGAAATATGGGTTACTTTTCGATGATCAGCGTATTAATGTGTACTTAATACATAAATAATGTTACAAAAAACCTATTATAAGACCAAGGATTATTGCAAAGTGAAGTTCAGTTTCAAGCCTGAATTGGCTGAAACAGTTGAAATCCTGGGTTTGAACAGCGACTGGCAAAATGCCATCATCATGAGCAAAAGAAAAGATGGCAGTTTTAATGCGGAAGTCAACCTACCCAAAGACTCCACCCATGAGTTCAAATACCTGGTGGACAATGCAGAGTGGTTGAACGAGCCAGAAGCTGATCAGCAGGTTCCCAATACATTTGGGACCATCAACAGCGTCATCAGTCTTTGATGCTCAAAAGTAAACAAGGATTGGCAGCTTGATTCCTGAACAGTTCAGGGTATATTTACCATGGATTAAATTCCCTGTTGATTATGCAACTGACTGAAGTAAAGCCAGCGAACAATGCCTTCACCTGGTTGGACATAACTGCTCCCTCCCGAGATGAACTGATTGAAATCAGCAAACGGTACGACCTCAACAACCATCATATTGATGATTGTCTGGAACCTGATCATCTCCCGAAGTTTGAAGAAGGGGAGGATTTCAATTTCATCATACTTCGAAGGGTTGTGTCAAAGGATGCAGAGGGCAGCACTGTGCAGGACCTGACCACCAAGATTGCTATTTTTTACAATGAAAAAACCATTGTAACCATCCACCGGCTTCCTCACCCTGACATTCAAGAGGTATGCGAACAACTGATGCAAACTGGCAAGATCACATCGGTAAATCAGCTTTTGCTGAAGGTGATTGCTAAAGTACAGCAGCGCTACACAGAGTTTTCTGCGCATTTGAATGGTCAGATTGAAGCATTTGAGACGGGGCTATTCATCAGAAAAACAGCACTGGCCTCCATAGAAAGCCTCTACATGCTCAAGCGCAGGACCGGACTTTGTAGAAAGCTGTTGTTGCTGACAGGTGAGGTGGTCAGTGCCGTTCGGCATCGACAAAAGAAATCAAATGAATTGCAGGATATTGGCGATAACCAAGTCAAGTTGCAGCTTTTTTACGACCAGTTGAGTGAAGATTCACAAAACCTGGTCAGCACATACATGTCCTACAGCGCCCAGAAAACCAATGAGGTCATGAAGGTATTGACCCTTTTCTCTGCCTACTTTCTTCCCCTTACCTTCATTGTTGGCATATATGGCATGAACTTCGATAACATGCCGGAGCTGAGGTCCCAATATGGTTATCCCATCATCATGGGGTTGATGCTCCTTATTTTTTTACTCATCTTCTTTTGGTTCAAAAGGCGAAAATGGCTTTGAGCGAGCGGTACACCCGATGTTTTCATCATCATCAAATCCACTTGAAAGCACTGTTCCATCGCCCAACCCATCCCCTTGATGGAAATTAACAAGCCAAAACCAAGGATGTTAGCCATTT
Source organism: uncultured bacterium (assembly GCA_903894575.1). Taxonomy (GTDB): domain Bacteria; phylum Bacteroidota; class Bacteroidia; order Chitinophagales; family Chitinophagaceae; genus Pollutibacter. Next base: position 2 of record CAITQQ010000049.1, on the reverse strand, counting down.
TT
>CAITQQ010000048.1 GCA_903894575.1 uncultured bacterium | reverse complement strand
GGATCGCAAGGTGCATCAACTTTCTGGAGGAGAACGTCAACGCATCGCCCTGGCCCGTTTGCTGGTTGGCAAACCGCGACTGCTCCTGCTTGATGAGCCTTTCACCAACCTCGACCTGTTCAACAACAGGATCATCAATGATGTGATTCACCAGGTTTGCAACAAGATGGCCATTACCTGCGTACTGGTTTCCCATGACCCTGTTGAAGTATTGTCCTGGGCCGATGAGCTCCTTATCATGAAGCATGGAGAACTGATTTTTCAGGGTTCCCCAAAAGAGGCATACTCAATGCCCAAGGATGAATACATTGCCGGACTGCTGGGAGAGTACAACATGATCTCACCTGCACAAGAGATTCTTTACAAACTTTTTGGGTTTGAGGGAAAAAAAGAAACCGTGTTTATCCGTCCTGAAAAGATTGGGATTGGCAAGGATTCAACAAAGGGGATTCCCGGCGTTGTGATAGAAGTAAAATTCCTGGGGGCCCACTATAGCCTACTGGTCAAGACCAATGTGCTGGACTTGATTGTTTATGCTGCAAATGCCCCTGAGATCAATGAAATGGTTTATGTTTTTGCAAACGGTCTTTAAGCCAGTTTTACCCGCTTTCCAGTTTTAACCGCCAGATAAATGGCATCAATGATTTTCATGTCTTTCAACCCCTCTTCACCATCAGCAGGCACAATGGGGATTTTGCCCTCCAGGATGATAGCGGCAAATTCTTCCATTTGAATCGTTTGATGGGCCTGGTGCGGCTGAGTGAGCTCTCCCTTGTGGGTGCGGCCTTTGATGGGACCGTAACCTGTAGAGGGTTGCATCTCTGCAAAGCCCTTTTCCCCGTTTAGAAAAAATCGATCCAGGTTGCTCATGCCGTAGCTTGACAGACAGGAGGCAACGGCGCCACTGGGAAACCCAGCCTGGAACTGTATCGTCTCATCCACCCCTTCCGCAAACTTAACGGTATCGGTTTTAGTTTCCTGCGCAGTGACCCAGATGGGCTCCTCCCCAGTCATGTAGCGCATCCCGTTGATGGCATAAATGCCGATGTCCATCATCGATCCACCACCCGCGAGCTGTTTGTTCAGGCGCCATTGTTTAGGATCTCCAATGCGAAACCCCGTCAATCCTTGAAAAAATTTGATTTTTCCTAATTCACCCTCACTTCTCATCCTGATCACTTCAAGGGTCTTGGGTTCAAAATGCATCCTGTATCCCACCAGCAATTGAACCCCTGCCTTCTTGCAGGCATCTATCATTTCAGTGGCTTCTTTGGCATTCAAGGCCATGGGCTTCTCCACAATCACATGCTTGCCGGTTTGGGCAACCCTGATGGCCTGCTCCTTGTGCAAGGCATTGGGTGTGATGATATAAACGGCATCGATTTCCTTGTTGTCTTTGATCGCTTCGAAATTGCCATAATCATAGCAATTGCTTTCCGCGATATTGTATTTTTCTCTCCAGGCCTTGATTTTAGAAGGCGTCCCACTGATCAGCCCAACCACTTTGGCCTTCTTGCAAAGCTGCATGGCTTCTGCAACACGGGTTGCGTATCCTCCCAAGCCCATGATGGCGATGCGCAAAACCGGACCGTCGTAAGGGATTTCCTCAACGTTTAGGTTTTTGATAAAAGGCAAGGCAATGATGGGCGCTGAAAGCTTTTGGATAAAATCACGGCGACTGCTCATGGTATTTCGTTTGCTTGAAATTACTAAAAAAAGAAGGGGTTTGGCTCCTCTGTTGTGAAGGAGTAATTTTTTTCTCCTCGTACAACAGAAAGACCAAACCCCTGAACGCTCAAAGGTCTTGATAATGGCTTATTGCTGGTTTCCACCACGGCCTTGGCCACCACCTTGTCCTCCGCCTTGTCCACCTCTGCCCTCTTGTTGTCGCTTCCTCATTTCATCATAAAAAGCTTTGACCTTTGCCATTTTCTCTTCGGTCAATGGAATGGCTTTCATTGAGGCATCGCGTGCGTCTTCGGCCTCTTTCATTTTCTTTTTCTTGTCGTCTTCGCTGAGAGACTGGTCCATGCGGATGGGCCTTGACTTCATTTGAAAATCAAAGTTGATGTCAAGGATCTTATCAGCCTCAGCATCTGAAACTCCTGCTTGCTGCACCAGCATAGGCTTGATGCGCTCTTTCATCCTTGCCTTCATGGCTTCAGGATCTCCGCCACCACCGCCACCTGGAGGTTGTGCTTGAAGGGAAAAAACCAGGGCTGTCATCGCAACCAAAATTGAAAATAATTTTTTCATGTTGTTTTTTTTAATTGAGTAATCGTTTACAGAATAATAGATGTCCATTTCAAATATAATCCTTCCCCAGTATTGGACAAATAACATAATTTAACAATTCAATCAAGGCCATGAAGTTTTTCTGTTTGATGCTTTCTTTTATGATAGTTGCGGTTTGCAATGGGCAAGCAACAAGCCCTAAGCAGGATCCATTTGTTGTTGTGCTGGGGACCTTGCAGGATGGAGGTTCGCCGCATATGGGCTGCCAAAAGGATTGCTGCAAGGTGATTGATCCGAATAAAAAAGTGGTATCGCTGGGGCTGATTGACCCGGTATCCAAGAAGAAATTTCTGTTTGAAGCCACTCCTGATTTTGTAGCCCAGACGAAAGCCCTCAACAGTTTATTGCCATCTTCCAGCGAAAAAACACCCGACGGCATTTTCATTACCCATGCGCACATGGGGCATTATGCAGGATTGATGTTCCTGGGTCGTGAGGCCATGAACAGCAAGGCCGTGCCGGTATATGCCATGCCAAAAATGAAAAATTTTCTTGAGAACAATGGCCCCTGGAGTCAGCTGGTCACCCTGAACAATATTCGCATCAACCCCTTGTCAGAGGGGAAATGGGAAAACATCAGTCCATCGCTCAAAGTAAAAGCGATTCTTGTTCCACACCGGGATGAGTTTTCTGAAACCGTTGGATTCATCATTGAAGGTCCGCAGAAGAAACTGCTTTTCATCCCCGATATAGACAAATGGGAAAAATGGAAAACAGATATTGTGTCCCTCATCAAACAAGTCGATCATGCATTGATCGATGGCACGTTTTACAGTGCTGCAGAAGTAGGCAACCGCAACATCGCAGAAATACCCCATCCGCTTGTGCAGGAAAGCATGCAGCTATTCGATACACTGCCGGCCAAAGAAAAAGAAAAGATCATGTTCATTCATTTCAACCATACCAATCCATTGTTGAATGAACAATCCGAAGAAGCAAAGCTTGTAAAGAGTAAGGGGTTCAGGATTGCGGAGATGAATTTTCGGATAAAACTTTGATAGCTACAGGATTCATCTTTTATTTTTAACTTACTGATGCAAACAAACGATTGTTTATGAAAATATACAACCGCAGGCGCTTCATGCTCAATGCTGGCATGTCCGGGATGGCATTGGGATTGTCCAGTTGGAT
>CAITQQ010000047.1 GCA_903894575.1 uncultured bacterium | reverse complement strand
CATGGCGCCATCAAGGCCTTTGATGATGGATGATTCATGGCGCGATCCATTGGATGGACGTCCGATGCCGGCATAATACCATTTGTTGCCATCGAGTCCATACAAATCAACACCCTTCACCAGCGTTCCGGCAACATGCTGAAAACTCACTTCACCCCCGGTCTTCCATTTGGCAGCCACCTGGGTTGAATTGGTCTCAAAATAAATGGCGATGCCAGCGCTGTTCTTGCTGAGGCTCCAGACGGGTTTGCGCAAGTGCATTTCAAGGCTATCAGGAAAGCGCTTATAAGTGGTTTGCTGAGGGAAAGCCCTTCCCAAGATTTTCAGCGTAGAAGCAGAATGGTATTGGAGTTTGGGCTGCGAAAAGGCCGAAATATTGGCTAAAAGAAGCAGAATACATATCATCCTTTTCATACGTGCCATTGGGTTGATTCAACCTCAAGATAGCATTTCGATGACCTTTTTGGATGAGATTTCACAGTTTTCCTTCCACTTGGTAAAATCACCATCATCTGAAACCCATTTGTAGGAAGCAAGGCCCACACCATGGAGTTTGCAGGTTTTGGCAATGGCATAGAGTTCCATGTCAAACACAGAGCAGGCGTTGATCATCTCCAGATAGGCCGGAGCATATTTGCTGTGTTGGGAATGATCAAAAAAATAGTCTGTCGTGAAACAGGAATAAGGAGACGATGCATCCAGGGTGATGCAATGGCTTTCGGCTTCAAAAGGCGTATGCCCGTAGGGGCTGATGGGCGTTCCATCTATATCCTGGTATACTTTTCCCACCTTGATGATCGCCCCAAGCCTATGTTGTTTTGAACCGCATGAACCAAGATTGATGATTTCGGTGGCGCCTTGTTGGATGAGAGTGTAAGCACCAATTGCAGCATTGATCTTTCCCACGCCAGAATAGAGCACCATTGCGCCATTGATGGTTTCAACATGGTTCACTTCTTCACCCAATGCGATGATAAAGGCCTTTTTCATTTGTCGGTTCTTTTTGTTCCGGCATACAATTCAAATTCCAGCAATCGGCAATCAATGGTGGCATTGAAGAATTCAATGCGCCTGCTTGTTTTCAGGCGAATCGCCTTTGCAAGATCAAGGTTACCAGTAAAAACATAGCCCGTTTTCCCCTTGCATCTTTGCTTCAGAAAATCACCAATCCTGGCATAGGTGGCATTCAGCTCAACTTCATCACCCAATCTTTCTCCATATTCCGGATTGAACATCACAACACCCTCGCCTTCCGGAATGGTGGTGTCTTCAAAATCGCAGACCTCAAAATCAATCAGGTGGTCTACGCCTGCCGCAGCGGCATTGATTCGGGCAATTTCAATCGCCCGCTCACTCATGTCTGATGCGATGATGTTCATGCCGGGCAACTCCACAACCTGCTCATCCAGCTTGATCCTTTCACTGGTATACATTTCCGTCTCATAACCCAAAATATGCATGAAGGCATAATTGTTGCGCAGCAGTCCTGGAGCTCTTTTGGTGGCCATCAGTGCCGCTTCGATGGCCAGTGTTCCTGAGCCACACATCGGATTGATGAAAGGTGTTGCATGATCCCATTTGGTGGAAAGAATCGTGCCGGCGGCGAGGGCCTCCAACATCGGTGCCTGACCAGGTAACTTTCTATAGCCATGCTTAGCAAGGGTTTCACCAGAGGTATCTATGAATATTTCTGCCTGATCATTTTTCCAGTAGAGATAGATGACTGCACCCAACAAATCGGATCCGGTGGTGGGGCGACGCCTGATGGTATCGCGCATGCGGTCAACTATGGCATCCTTCACCCTCAGGTTGGCAAAAAGATTGGTGGAGATGCTGGGATGAAAAACATTGCTGGTGACAGAAAAATAGCCATTGGGGGGAATCAGCTTTTCCCAATGAAGGGTCACCAGGTTTTGGTGTAGTTCATCCGGATCTTCGCAGAGGAAAGATTTCAAGGAGTACATAACCTGGCTGGCAGAACGCAGATGGAGGTTCAAGCGAATACAATCCTGCATGGTGCCCATGAGCTCCACACCCGTTTGAAAAACCCTTTCAGGGCTGAATCCGAGTGCGATGACTTCTTTTTCAAGGGAGGGGGCCAGCCATTTGTGGCAAGTGATGATGATCTTTCTTCTGTAGGTAAATACGTGCATGACGGCAAACTTAAGCCAATCTTGAAAATCAACTTGGATTATTTGATCAAGACATGGATATTAGGAATAAATCCAGTTGAACTTGTATTCCAACGGTGATTTGATCGAAACACGCTCTGAAATTTTTTTGAACCTGTCGGGCAAGGTCATCAGGTAATCCCTTCCCTTTTCTGCAACATCGGTGAGCTTACAGATGTTGCCGATGTTCCACTCCTTGATCAGGGAATCCAGGATATTGGCATAGTCCAGGCTGGTGTAGACGCCCAGGCGTTGGGCAGCATCACTGAAATGTGTCCAGGTCTGTCCGATTTTCTCCCCTTGTTGGCGCATGAAATGGGCCGGCATGACAATTTTCTTTCTCATCATGTCTTCAAAAGCCAGCATCATTTCGCTGGGATCCAATTCAAATATTTTGGCAACAAAACTTTTGTATGCCTTGGCATGACGCATTTCATCAGCGGCAATCACACCACAAATTTTAGACAGTTGCAGGTTATCGTGGCTTTTGGCAATGGTTGCTGTTCTCCTGTGAGAGATATTCGTGGCCAGTTCCTGAAAAGAGGTATACACAAAATTGCGGTAGGGATCCCTTGCAGTGCCGATCTCCATCCCATCTGCAATCAGGTGTTGGGTGGTGATTTCCATTTGTTGCATGTTCACACGACCCGAGAGATAGATGTATTTGTTCAGGAGATCGCCATGGCGGTTCTCTTCAGCCGTCCATCTTCTGATCCATTTGCTCCAACCCTGGGGTTCAGCTTTGCTGATGCCCTCAATATCAATCAACCAACTTTCATAGGTTGGCAAGGCTTCTTCAGTAATGATATCACCCACCAAAACAGCCATGTAATCGTAAGGCAGTTCCTTGCACTGTTCCTGGATTTCCTTGATTTCCTTTACAAAATCAGGATGATTGCTTTCTGGCAAAAAATCAGAGGGTTGCCAGTTGGTATCGATATCCTTCAGGTATTCATCGATTTCCTTGTCGATTTGCTGCGCCAAAAACTGCATTACTTCAATCCTGTTTGTCTTCATCGTTTTAGATTTTGGACTTGGATGTAATGTAGTTGAAATAACGCGAACGAGCCTTATTTTTCAAACTTGTAGGTATATCCTACTACCGGAATAAAAGGTATTCCACCCGAATTGGGAGCGTTAACACTCCAAATTCCCAGATCAAAAGAGGACTTTTTGTTGTTGTACAAACGGAAACAGGGGCCGCCAAAAAATACACCCACCTCAGGAAGGTACCATAGTTCCCCCATCAGGCTCAGGTTTTTTGAAAGCCTTTGGTTGCCGGAAAGACTGATCACAGGAGATCCGCCACCACCGTTGTTCTTTTCATTGATCCAGGCATATCCACCTGCAATGGTAATATTGGACTCTTTTGTACCATGTGTATAGGCCCCAAACCCAATGCCCAGGTTGGTTTGTGTACCCCATCCAACGAGCCCCGCAAGGCCACCAAAAGCGATTGTATTTTTATCATCAATCTTGACAGAATATTTAGCGGTAAGCGCCAATGGCGTTCCAACAATAGTGGTGGTGGCGCCAAGCGAAAAATTCTCTGTTACACCAAACTGCACCTGATAAGCGACTGCATACAAGGTTTGGATATATACTTCGCCCTTGTCCATAGGAATGGCAGATGGCGTATAGAAATACCTTGATGGATGCGGGTTGGCAAATACCGGCTTGCCCTTGATCAGTGTTGAGGACGAAAGTTTTCTGATGGACTTGACCGTATATGTCGGGATGATGAGCAGCTTCCCTGTTTGCAAGCGGATGGAAACCTCCCTTGCATCTTCGGAGATGATGGTGCCCACAAATTCCTCACCGGAATTGGTTGACAAAACAACAAGTCCAGAATCAGGAGTCGATTTTTGTTCTTTATCTTGTGCAACAGTTGTTGAAAGGAAGGAGAATGACAAAAGCAGGCAGATGATGATTCTTGTCATAGAAAACCGATTTGATTTGAATGTAAACATAAATTGAAAAAATGAATACACCTTTACAAAATATGCCATTAGTTTTTTTTTACGCAATACTGTTCATGCCAATATCAGCCAATGCACAACAGCATGAATCAACAATTGATCGGATTTTCTCCAACATCCAACATGAACAAGCAAAAAAAATCATTGCCGATCCCCATCACTACCGCTGTCAGGTCATCTACACACAAATTGACAGAAATGAGAAAGGAACTCCCCGTTTCACACACCACCGGTTCAATGTAGACAGCAACCTTTATTTTAATCCAGCTTCAATGGTAAAAATGCCTTTGGCATTTCTTTCACTGGAGAAGTTGAATGAAATGAAAATTGCAGGAGTCAATAAATATACCAGCATGGCTTTTGACAGCAGTCATGAAAAACAGGTGGTCATGAGAACCGATTCATCCGCCAAAAACTTCAAGCCTTCGATCGCACAGTTCATCAGAAGGGCGATGCTGATCAGCGAGAATGATCCATACAACAGGATGTACCAGTTTGTAGGGCAGGAAAGAGCGAACCGAAAACTGATGGAGAAAGGCTATGCCTCTTCAAGAATTACAAGGCAGTTCATGGGTTATACCGAAGACCAAAACAGGTATACCAATGGCATAAGGTTTTTTGATGCTGAAGGAAATTTGGTCTATCACCAACAACCTGCCTACAACAGGGACAGTTTTCGATTTCCATCACCCATCCTGATTGGTGACAAGCATATCAACAGGAATGATGAACTCGT
>CAITQQ010000046.1 GCA_903894575.1 uncultured bacterium | reverse complement strand
CTTGCGGGATTTCAGCAAGTGGTCCATGCGCAAAGAACTACTAAGTTGCTGCTGCAGGATTGGAAGTTCAGTCAGGTAGATACACAAGCTGCAAAGCTGACGACATTCAACGATGGAAGCTGGCGGGTCTTGGATATTCCGCACGATTGGAGCATCGAAGGTAATTTTGCAAAGGAGCATTCTTCCACTTTTAACCAGGGGGCATTGCCTACCGGCATTGGATGGTACAGGAAAAATTTTAATCTGCCAGCAAAAGGTGGCCCTCAACAGGTGCAACTCAATTTTGAAGGGGTCTTTCAAAGGGCAGATGTATGGATCAATGGACATCTGTTGGGTCGGCACAACAACGGTTATGTTTCATTCAAATATGATGTAACAAAATACCTCAACAAGGCGGGAGACAATGTCATTGCATTGAGGGTCGACAATTCAGCACAGCCCAATTCTCGCTGGTATACCGGTTCAGGAATTTATAGAAAAGTCTGGCTTGATATTTCTAATCAAACATTCATCGACCCATGGGATCTTTTTGTTCATGCTAAGGTTGAAAAAAATGGTGCTGCAACTGTGGAAATCTCAGCCATGGTTTCAAACTTATCTGGTCAACAAAAGAACCTGAAACTTATTCATGAGATACACGATGCGCGCGGAAAACTTGTTGCAAAAGGAGATTCAATATCTCTTGCCCTTTTGAATGGAAAGATTCCCGTGAATGGAGTTGTGAAAATTGCCAACCCTGTTTTGTGGTCTCCTGCATCGCCTTATCTGTATCGATCGGTGTTGAAAATATTTGAGAAAGACAGGCTCGTTGACGTTATTCAAACAAAATTGGGCATCAGGTTTTTTGCCTTTGATCCAAGGGATGGGTTTTCCTTGAATGGAAAACATTTTTTGATTCAGGGCGTTTGCAATCATCATGATCTTGGGGCCATCGGTGCCGCAGTCAACAGCAGTGCTATCAAAAGACAATTAAAGCTTTTGAAAGACATGGGTTGTAATGCCATCAGGACTGCACACAATCCGCCTTCCGTTGAATTGCTGGACCTCTGTGACAGCATGGGTTTTTTGGTGATGGATGAATTGAATGATACCTGGGCCAAGAAAAAAAACAAGTTTGACCAATCGATAGATTTTAAAAATGATCATCAGCATGATATTGAGAACTGGATACGCAGGGACCGCAACCATGCATCTGTTTTCATGTGGAGCATCGGCAACGAAATCCGCGAACAATTTGATTCAACGGGTTCCCGCTATGCAAGCGAATTGGCAGCCCTGGTCAAATCTCTTGATAATACAAGGCCCGTTACTTCAGCGTTGACGGAGAACAATCCTTCCAAAAACTTCATTTATCAATCGGGTGCACTGGATGTATTGGGTTTCAATTACAAATTGGGTGACTACAAAGCACTGCCCTCCAGATTTCCTGGGAGTAGTTTTACTGCTGCTGAAACCGCATCAGCCCTGGCCACCCGTGGACATTATGATTTCCCTTCTGATAGCTTCAGGGTTTGGCCTCCCGACAGCAAATCCACCAAGCATGGCAATCCTGATAACACGGTTTCTGCATTCGATAATGTTTATGCGTATTGGGGAAATACGCACGAAAAAAGCTGGATCGCTGTAAAACAAAATCCACATATGTCCGGAGCATTTGTGTGGAGTGGATTTGATTTTTTGGGTGAACCCGTACCCTACCAATGGCCGTCCAGGAGTTCATATTACGGCATCATTGACCTGGCTGGATTTCCCAAGGATGTTTACTACATGTACCAGTCTGAATGGACCAACAAGCCTGTATTGCATTTGTTTCCACATTGGAACTGGAAGCCAGGCCAAACCATTGATGTTTGGGCCTATTTCAGTCAGGCAGATGAGGTGGAACTTTTTCTAAATGGGAAGTCCGTAGGCATCAGAACCAAGAACGACAGCATCCTGCACGCCATGTGGAGACTGGAATATCTCCCTGGTCAATTGAAAGCCGTGTCAAGAAAGAATGGAAAGACAGTATTGGAATCCATTGTCCAAACTGCAGGGAAACCGGACAGGATAGTTCTCAAAACCTCAGATTCAAATTTGAGCATTGCAAGCAATGAATTGGGATTTGTTGAAATGGCAGTTGTTGACGCAAATGGAATTCCCGTTCAAACTGCTGACCATGTCATCAACCTGTCTGTTCAAGGCGTTGGAAAACTGGCCGCAACGGATAATGGTAATCCTGTTGAGTTGACTCCTTTTAATGCTTCGACCAAACAGCTCTTCAATGGTAAACTGCTTGCCATTATTAAAACCACCGGCAGTAAGGGGGAAATTGTCCTTGAAGCCAGTTCTCCAGGGTTAAAGCCGGCAAAACTTATCCTCAATTCCCATTGATCAGGGTTTATGCAATCGTTTGCATAGATTCTGAACCGCAATTGGAGGAATATTTGTATCATTGGATGGCTAGAGTAAGTTGGATGATGAAATCATCTTTTACCCTTGCCTGCAATTGTAGCCAAATGAGAAAAATTATCCTAACCATTGCCATGCTTGTGCATTTTGTTAATGCACAAAATACAGCTGTTCCCAATGATGAACAGTATGTAAAAGCACTGGAATCGCGGGTGACAAAAATGCTTACCCCACTCAACATAGAAAAGAAAAGAAAAGAGTCAAAGGTTCATCAGATCGTACTGGCCCAATACCAAACCCTCAATGCGATTCACTCCACAAGGGACCGGAAAATAAAGGAACTCAAATCAGGGCATACTCCATCTGCGAATGAAGTGAAAACAATGATTGCTGATCTTGAATCAGCTGCAGGTAAGGAGATCACTTCGGCCCATTCTGCATTTCTGCATGACCTAAGACGTCATTTGACCAATGCACAGGTGGATGCCGTGAAAGACGGAATGACATACAATGTGGCCCATGTCACGTACAAGGCTTACCAAGACATGCTTCCATCCCTCAATGATAGCCAAAGGGCCAAGATCTGGAACTGGTTGGCAGAAGCCCGGGAGATCGCCATGGATGCAGAGACCAGTGAGAAAAAACATTGGTGGTTTGGGAAATACAAAGGACGCATCAACAATTATTTATCATCAGAAGGATTTGACATGAAAAAAGAGTCTGAAGCCTGGCAAAAGCGCATCAAATTGGCTTCTACCGTCAACACCACTAAAAACAGCTAAACAATCTTTTTTATTAAATCAACAGTCATATGAATCATTTGTGTAAAACAAAACTTCTTTTATTCCTTATGCTGATCTTCTCCTGGGGAGCAGACGCATTGGCACAAGAGAAAACCATCTCAGGTAGAGTAGTCGAGCAGCAAAATGGAAGACCCATCAGCGGGGTTACTGTCAAGGTAAAAAACAATACTGCTGCTGCTATCACCGATGAAAATGGGGCATTCCAAATCAAGGTTCCTTCTGCTGAAGCTGTGATCACATTCTCATATGTCGGTTATGGCATTGTGGAATTGAAAGCAGGAACAGGCGCCAATCTTTCTGTTTCCTTGGTACAGGTCAATAATTCGATGGACGAAGTTGTGGTAGTTGGATATGGAACCAAAAAGCGCGCCAATGTTTTGGGCTCTGTCGCAACCATTAAATCAGAAGACATTGAAGACTTGCCAGTGGCAAACCTTGGCGCTGCATTGATCAACAGACTTCCTGGTGTTGGTGTCAATTTTGCTTCAGGAAAACCAGGTTCTTCCACCACCATCAACATCCGGAACGCTTCCACTTTTGCAGGAGCTTCATTGGTGGGTGTAACCCGTGATCCGCTTTTTGTTATTGACGGAATCATTGTTACCCGACAGGATTTTGATAACCTCGATGCGAGCCTGATTGATAACCTCACTTTCCTGAAAGATGCTGGTGCAGCCATTTACGGTGCTGCAGGTGCGAAAGGGGTAGTGTTGGTGACAACCAAGAGAGGTAAAGCAGGAAAAACGAAAATCAGTTACTCTGGATATTTTGGTAATTCAACTCCAGCGGTTGCCCCCAAGGTAATGAGCGCCTATGATCATGCCAAAATGTTGAATGACGGATATGAGCTGAACAATGCGCCTTTGGCCAACCGCTTTTCCAAGGCGGATTTGGATTTCCTGGCAACCAAGCCCTACAAGAGCTGGTATGATGAATTGTGGAATTCAGGAAATGTTACACGCCATACCATCAATGTCAGTGGTGGAACTGAAAAAGTGACCTTCTTTGCTGGAGGTAATTTTTACCAGGAAGATGGAAACTATGGTGGCATCAGCCTCAAAAAATATGGCATTCGTTCAGGAATGAATGCCAAAGTAGCCAATGGCCTTACTGCCAACATCACCATGGGTACAGATTTTTCTGGTGATGAGCGCCGTACACTGAAAGGAGCCAATGAAGAAACAGACGATCTATCTCTTCGTGCCCTTTTCCTGACACCACAATGGGTTCCCCTCACCATCAAAGGATTGCCTGTAAACTGGGCTGGTCCTAATCCTCCTGGTTCTTTCAATCCGGTGGCGTTGGAAAATTCTGGGAACTACAAGTTCTCTAAATCACAGGGCTTGAATGTGAATGCATCCTTGGAATATAAACCCAATTTCCTCAAAGGAGTGACTGCCAGGGTGCAATACGGCAAGCTCAACAGGAATGCCAATGCGAAGGAATATTTCCCTTCCTATACCCTCTACAATTTTGTTAGACAAGGACAGAATCTTCAACTGTATTCAGATGTTCCAACTGCTTCTCCAACCTCAAAAGTGAGCAACTCCGATCAACTTGGACAAAGCACAACGACATCCAACAGCTATCAGTTGATCAGCACATTGGCATACGTATTAAAAGCCGGTAACCATGATTTTGATATCATGGCTGCAATGGACCAATCAGAATCTGAAAGTCAAAACGTATTCTTTTATAAAAACGGCCAGACCATCGCCGGGGTTGATCAGTTCTGGGCCTTCAACAATGCATCATCAGTCATCAGGAATCCAGAATACACCCAGGGTGTAAAGCGGTCTTTCCTCGGCAGGATGAACTATTCATTTGCCGGTAAATACTTGCTCGAAGCCATCACCAGGTATGATGCATCTTCCAATTTTGCGCCAGACAAACGTTGGGGACTTTTCCCATCAGTAGGTTTGGGATGGTTGGTCAGCGAAGAAAATTTCTTCAGGAACAACCTCAAGTTCATCAACATGATGAAGATCAGGGCAAACCTTGGTGTGGTGGGTGAAGACAGGGTGAATGCCAGGCTTTGGGAGTCAAGGTTTACACAGACAACCGGAGCATTGCTGGGAACAACACCTACCAATGGACTTGATCCAAACATTTATCCAAATCCAGACATTACATGGGAGAAGGCTCGTACGTTCAATGTTGGATTTGATCTCACCACTTTGGGCAACAAACTCAACATCACAGTTGATGTCTGGAACCGCTACACGTATGATGGTTTTGATCGCCTGGATGCTGCAGCAGTTCCTGCCACCTTTGGTGCAAATGCAGCCGTGGTAAACTATGGTAAGCAACTCAGCTGGGGTTCTGAATTCTCTGTAGGATACAGGGGAAGAATCAAAAAAGACTGGACCTTTAATGTTGATGCTAACTTTGGCTTCACCAACAGCATGTTGCTGCAGTCATACTACAATCCAAGTTTCCTCGGTACTTATGGAACCAACGAATTGGGAATTCTTGTTGGAAGGGATCCTCGTAAATACAACAGCACCAACTATGGATATGTTGCTAAAGGCATACTCAGGACACAAAGCGATGTAGATGCTTTGCTTGCCAAAAATCCAAACTACAAGATTGGCGGTGCCAAGCCTCAGGTTGGGTTCCTTGATTTTGAAGATGTGAATGGCGATGGACAGATCAACGACAATGATATCACCACGATGTTTGACAGAACAACGCCTGTTGTTACTTATGGTATTTCCTTTAGCGTAGCCTATAAATCTTTCAAGTTGAGCACCAACATGAACCTTGCATTGGGTGGAAAATATACATATGACTCAGAAGCAAGAAAAGTACCAACCACAACCCAAAATGCACCATCTTTCTGGGTTGACCACTGGACACCAGAAAATCCGAATGCAAAGTTCCCAAGGGCTGATGCACCCCTTGCAAGGGAGAACTCTTCTTTTTGGGTTGTCAGTGGTGTGCAGAGCAGGATCAACAACATGACCCTCTCATACAGTATTCCTTCAAAGGTGGCAACCAGACTCAGGATTCCTGAACTGAAGGCATTCTTCACTGGTACCAATCTTTGGAGCATTTCAAATCCTTTGAAATACAAGGATCAGTATACCTCCAATTTTGCAAACTATCCAACATTAAGGACGATATCGTTAGGCATAAATGCAACCCTGTAATTTCTGTTTAACTTAAAAACGCATGAAAATGAAATCATATCAAACAATTTTAAAAACCCTGTTTCCTGTTGTTCTTGTTACAATGGTGATCAGCGGTTGCAAAAAGGATTTCTTCAATTTAGAAGATCCCAATGGCATCAATTCAGACATCTGGAATGATGTTGGTGCCGTAACACAATTCATCGATAAGGGCTATGACCTTATGATGCCCACCTGGCCAACACCAGGAGGCATTCACAATACTTCGGATGAGCTCAACAGCGCCAATACCTCGTTTTTATACGGTCAGTTTACCGATAACAGTGTAACAGATATTGCTGCTTCCAACTCCATTACCGGTAACAGGTATTTCGATATCAGGAGATGCAATGTTGGTATTGATGGCATCAATGCTGGGACAATGCCTGAAGCCGATAAAAAAATTAAAAAAGGGGAACTCTTCTTTTTCCGGGCCATGGTTTATTTTAATCTGGTCAGGTTATACGGAGGCGTTCCATTGGTCTTGCAAGCGCAGGATCTTGTGAATGATGAATTGAATGTTCCAAGGTCAAAGACAAGTGTTTGTATTGATCAAATTACAAAAGACCTTGACTCTGCCGGAATGTTTTTGCCAGCAACATGGCCAACTTCACAAAAAGGAAGAATCACCAAAGGCGTAGCGTATGCATTGAAAGGGAAAGTATTGATGTATTGGGCCAGCCCACAGTTCAATCCTTCCAATGATGCGACGCGGTGGGAAAAAGCCTATACGGCATGCAAAGCAGCCTACGATACCTGCGTAGCCAATGGCAATGTATTGTATAATAATTACGCCAACATTTTTGTGGATGAAACAGCTGCCAACAGGGAGGTGATGCTCGTGCGCATACACGATGCCATTTCAGTCAGCCCAGGAAGGGGTACCAACAACGAATATGTTACCAGGCCTCGATCTGAGACAACTGGTCTGGCTGGCGGAGGATCCAATCAACCTACATGGAACCTCGTGCAGGCATATACGATGAACAATGGACTTCCTATCACTGATGCAAGGTCAGGCTACAATGCTAACCTGTTTTGGTTAAACAGGGATCCTCGCTTTGAGGCCTCTGTTGCATACAATGGATCAGCCTGGCCATTGAGCAGCAATGTTGCAAGAAAACAGTGGAACTATACAGGTGTGCTGGATGAAGGTGCAGGACTTACACAAACCGGTTTTTATTGCAAAAAACTCTGTAATCCTGCCATCTCAGCCGTACAGACCCAATACAACAGTAACTCTGGCGGGGGAAGCGGAATGGATTGGATCGAAATGCGTTTTGCTGAGGTAATCATGAATCTTGCTGAATGTGCCAATGAAACAGGTCGTTTGGTTGAAGCAAAGAACATGGTTAGGTTGATTCGCCAGCGTGCCGGTATTGTTGTTGGTACCCAGGATTTTGGACTTGGCTTGGCCACAACAGCAGCCCAAATGCGTAGTTTGATCATGAACGAGCGAATGGTCGAATTTGCCATGGAAGGAAAGCGGACATTTGACCTGAGAAGAACAAGGACCTTGCACTTGCTGTCTGGCACAACCAGACAGGGGATCAGGTGGGTGCCAAAGTCTCCCTATCTTGCTGGTACAGGTACTGATGCAACAAAAATCTACCTTGACAGGATTTATCCTGCAGGATTCAGGCCAAGGGATACAGCCAACCTGAACAATCCTGCGGTATATGCTGCAATGTTTACAACATCTTTTGTAAACCTCGATGCTGCGCAACCAATCAGCATTCCAACAACGTATTATTTCTATCCATTGCCCAACTTCTTCAGACAATCAAGTTTTGTGTTGGAACAGACAATTGGATGGCCTGGTGGAACTTTTGACCCATTGCAGTAATAATTCATTGATCAATCAATAAAAACGAAAGAGATGACAAGTTTCAAACATATACTATCCACCCTTGCAGCCGCAGCTGTCATTGTGATTGGATGTGAAAAAACAGTTGCGCCAATAGACAGTTATGGAGTAACTGTTGACTACAAAAGTGGAAATCCAAAAAACCTTACTGGAAACGTTTCCCTAAATCCCAAGGACAGCATCATCCTTGACTTCACCATTTCATCTTCCACTGAAGACATGGCCGTTATTGAAATTCAAAAAAATGGTGCAAAGATTGACACATTTAAAGTGAGCAACGCAAACAGTCGGACATTTTCCGGGATAAAAAGATACCAGTCAGACAGTATTGCCGGTGATTATACCTATCGGGTATTTGCGAGAAATAAGAAGGGTGTTTACATCGGCGATGGCGGTAAATCCATCAAGGTAACCATCAATCCTGATTTTATCTATTGGTCATACAAAACCTTGGCTGTGCCAGACTCGGTTGCCAAAACGAACAAATCATTTTTTGTTTCAACCAGTGGTGACGTGTTGAGCTATGTACAAGGTTCTGCCAATTCTGCACTGATTGATTTTGGGTATTTCTTTGATACCACCACTGTGGGTGCTCCCAAGCATACCATTTATGCCCTGGGTGCCAACAAGTTTGCCCCCCATAATCTTTCCACCTGGACCAAGAATGCAACGGTGTTCAAAAAAGCAAGTTCGCCTGCATTCAGTACGCTCATTTCAGGTGGCTCATTGCGTGCAGCTGGCATTTCAAATCTTGCGAGTGGTGCTACCACAACTGCCAATGCATTGGCTTCAGGAAATTTGGTGTACTTCAGAACAGCTGCAGGAAAATACGGGTGCATCCAGATCAATTTCATCAATGATTTTGGAGCCATGCAATCCCAAACCTATATCAACATTGATGTAAAAGTTCAAAAATGAT
>CAITQQ010000045.1 GCA_903894575.1 uncultured bacterium | reverse complement strand
GGTTAATTTCAGCTGGAATTTTGATGATGGAACAGTAGTCACCACCAAAAATCCTCAGCATGTCTTCAAACAGTATGGAGCGTATAAGGTCAAATTGACCGCTTACAGTTCAAATTGTCCCTTCTTGTTTACCGATACCACCATGAATTTGACCATCAAAAGTCCTAGGGCCAATCTTGAATATCCGAGAATTCAGACGGTCAAGAGAGTGGTGGGTCAACTGAATGCAACTGGAGATGGTAGAAGCTATAGCTGGTTCCCGTATACCGGACTGACCGACTCTAAAATCAGGAATCCAAAGTTCAATTTGAGTGATGACAAGGTCAATTATACCATTACCATCGTCGATTCTGCCGGTTGCGTGTACAAGGATAAGCAGGAAGTATGGGCATTCAACAAGCCGGACATCTATCTTTCAACAGGATTTTCGCCCAACAAGGACGGCATCAACGATCGTTATGCCCCTGAGTATGTGGAAATTAAGATCCTGGAATACTTTAGGGTGGCGGATAAACACAATAGGCAAATATTCATCACCAATTCACTGACGGACAAGTGGGACGGCAGCTACAAGGGTAGCGCACTGCCCCCAGACCCTTATCTGGTTACCGTCTCCGGAATCGATATTTTCGGAAACAAGATTGTCAGGCAGGGGATTGTGGTTTTGGTGAAATAATCAGATTTTAAAAGGCTGCTCGAGAAATTGGGCAGCCTTTTAAAATACGGCTTCCAAAACCTTTCTGATCACAGCAGGCTTGCCTAACGTGTAGTAATGCAATACGGGAACACCAGCTTTTTGAGTTCGATGGATTGGTTGATCAGCCATTCTGCTCCAATTTGTTCCATTTCTGCAGTAGATGCAGCATGCTGAATGGCGTCTGAAAGTTCAATGGGGATGTCAACATGGAAAATACTTGGGATGATCGTCAGCTGTTTCTTCCCGGTGATGGGCTTAAGGCCCGGAATGATGGGGATGTTGATTCCAGCCTCCCTGCATCGTTTGACGAATTCAAAATATTTGCTGTTGTCAAAAAACATTTGAGTGATGATGTATTCGGCACCGGCATCAACCTTGGCCTTTAGGTGCCTCAGGTCTGTATCAAAATTGGGTGCCTCAAAATGTTTTTCTGGATATCCTGCTACGCCTGTACAAAAATTGGTAGCACTTCCACCCTCTATTTCTTCATCTAAATAAACCCCATTGTTCAAGCTTTTGGCTTGTTTCAAGAGGTCAATGGCAAATCGATGTCCTTTGGGGTGAGGAATAAAAGATCCTTCATTTTTTTCTGCATCTCCCCTTAATACCAAAATATTGTCGATGCCCAGATAGTGCAGGTCCAGGAGGGCGTCTTCGGTTTCTCTGCTGCTGAATCCACCACAGATGATGTGTGGAACTGCATCAACCTTGTAGTGGTTCATGAGTGCACTGCAAATCCCTACCGTTCCCGGCCGCTTTCTGATCTCTTGCTTATAAAAACTACCATCTCCGTTGGTTTTGTAAACTGACTCTGTTCTATGGTAAGTGACATTGATCCATGCCGGCTTGAATTCCATTAACGGGGCCAGATGATCATAAACTGCCTCTATGTTTTTTCCTTTGGTTGGGGGTAAAACCTCCAAAGACAGTATCGTATTGGTTTTCTTTGTAATGTGTTCTGTTATTTTCATGCTTTTTTGTATTAATTTCGCTGAAAAATAATACAAACCTATGCCTTATTTGTTTACTTCAGAAAGTGTTTCAGAAGGACACCCTGATAAAGTGGCTGATCAAATCTCTGATGCCTTGATTGATAATTTTCTGGCTTTTGACAAACAGTCAAAAGTGGCCTGTGAAACCCTTGTAACAACTGGTCAGGTTGTATTGGCTGGTGAAGTCAAGTCTAAATCCTACCTGGATGTTCAGAACATCGCAAGGGGGGTGATCAGCAAAATTGGTTATACCAAGAGTGAGTACATGTTTGACGCCAACAGCTGTGGCATTTTTTCTGCCATTCACGAGCAATCATCTGACATCAATCAGGGAGTGGAGCGGAAAAAGAAAGAAGAACAAGGAGCTGGAGACCAAGGCATGATGTTTGGATATGCATCCAATGAAACTGCCGATTATATGCCCCTGACCTTGGATCTTGCACACAAGATCCTTCAGGAGTTGGCAGTATTGAGAAGAGAGAACAAGCAAATCCAATATTTGCGTCCTGATGCCAAAAGCCAGGTCACCATTGAATACGACGACAACAACAAACCCGTTAGGATTGATACCATTGTAGTTTCAACCCAGCATGATGATTTTGCCTCTGAGAAGCAGATGCAAGAAAAAATCAAAATGGATGTTGTCAATATCCTGATTCCAAGGATAAAAAAGAAGTTTCCGAAATATGCCAAATTGTTCAATAACTCGATAACCTACCATATCAATCCAACTGGGAAATTTGTGATTGGTGGACCACATGGAGATACTGGTCTTACTGGCAGGAAAATCATTGTAGATACCTATGGTGGCCGTGGGGCCCATGGTGGAGGGGCTTTCAGTGGTAAAGATCCCAGTAAGGTTGACAGGTCAGCCGCATACGCCACCCGTCATATCGCGAAAAATCTCGTGGCTGCAGGATTGGCCGATGAGGTATTGGTGCAGGTTTCTTATGCCATTGGCGTGGCCAAGCCTACCAGCATCAACGTCAATACCTTTGGCACGGCTAAAATTGACCTTAGCGATGGCGAAATTGGAAAAATCGTCGAAGGCCTTTTTGACATGCGTCCGTATTTCATTGAGCAGCGATTGAAGCTCAGGAATCCAATGTACAGTGAAACTGCTGCCTATGGACATATGGGAAGGAAAAATGAGGTAGTAACCAAAACCTTCACATCTCCAAATGGAAAGGATAAAAAAGTTAAGGTGGAGCTCTTTACCTGGGAAAAGCTGGATTATGTATCCAAAGTAAAAAAAGCATTTGGTTTATAATTAATAAAAAACATATGTCAACTACCGCACAACTCGACTTTGCATTACCGTACAAGGTTAAAGATATTACCCTGGCAGAATGGGGAAGAAAAGAAATCAGGCTCGCTGAGGCAGAAATGCCCGGTTTGATGGCCCTCCGTGAAGAATATGGCGCTTCTCAGCCCTTGAAAGGTGCAAGGGTTGC
>CAITQQ010000044.1 GCA_903894575.1 uncultured bacterium | reverse complement strand
GTGGAAACAGGGTGGTGAACATGGCCTTCATCAACTTCATGGAAGGCAAGGATGTGAGGGGATATTAATGTTGAAGAGGCCTATGGCCAGTTGAAGGGGTTGAGGAGGTTGAAGTGTCTTGAATCGAAACTGAAATTCCAATAAAAAAGGGCTCAAGCAATTATGCGTGAGCCCTTTTTCTATACATGGGTAATTTTAAATCTTCAACCCCTTCAACTGCTTCAACCTCTTCAACTATTTCAAGCCGTACTTCACCATATACCTTTCATACAATTGCTTGTGTTTGTCGGTAAGGCTGACCATGCGTCCACCGATCATGACCAGTGAAATATTGCTGCTGCGCATGTCAAGGATGTCTCCTTCGCTGATGACAATGTTTGCGTCTTTACCTGTTTCAATGGATCCTGTGCGGTCTGCGATGCCAAGAATTTTGGCTGCATTCAAAGTGATAGAGGAAAGCGCTTCTTCTTTTGTCAATCCATATGCAGCTGCTGTACCTGCCTGAAAAGGAAGGTTCTTGCCCCTTTGTTGTCCATCTTCATCACAAATCGCAAACTGCACACCTGCTTTTTGAAGCAAGGCAGGAAGTTGATAAGGAAGATCAACTCCATCATCGGCCAATGTTGGAAGTGCATGCATTTGGCTCAGGATGACAGGGATATTGTTGCGCTTGAGGATGTCACTTACCTGGTAAGATTCTCCTGCACCAACCAATACAATGTCAAATCCAAACTCAGTCTTGAAGTCAATGGCAGCAAGGATTTCACGCACCACATTGCAACGGATGAAGAGTTTTTGCTTTTTGCTGAACAACCCTTCTACGGCTTGAAACTTGATGTTGGTCTGTGTTTTGACGGCCTGATCATTGTAGGCTTTTGCAGCACGGAAAAAATCCTTGATTTCTTCGAGCTGCTCAATTCCTCTTTTCAATGGATCTACCTGTGGCCCTTGTCCACCTCCAAATCCACCAAAGCGGCTTGGTCTGTTGTAAAGGGCAGGGATATTCAAGTGAATGCCATTGTCGGTAGCATAGGCGGCATCTTCCCAGTTCCAGGCATCGAGCTGCACAACAGAAGATGAGCCGCTTATTGTGCCCCCTTGAGGCACGATATTGGCATGGGTGATGCCATTCGTCTTCAAGGTATTGATCACCTTTGAATCGGTATTGTAGGCAACGAGCGATCGGATGGAGGGATTGTATTCCCCGATCTCTGTTTCATCAACAGTAGCCCTTACTGTACTTACTTCTACCAGTCCAAGGTTGGAGTTGGCAAGGATGAGTCCTGGGTAAACATGTTTGCCTTTTGCATCTACCTTGAAAGCATCTGCGGATGCAGCAATGCCTGCACCGATATTGGTGATTTTCCCATCCCGGATTTCAACAGAAGTATTGTTGAGGACCTGCCCGTTTCCAACGTGTACAGTGCCATTCATGATGATGACGGGCGCTGTTTGTTTTGATGCAGGGTAAACAGATTCCTGTGCATTGGCAACAGCGGTGAAGGCCATGCCTGCGAGTATGCTGAATAATATTTTTTTCATGAGAATGTTTTTATTGCTGATTAGTCTTGTTCGATGGTGAGGATTCCGTGGCTGTGTTCGTGATCGCCACAGTTCAAGAGCACTGAATAGCTTGGGGTTGCAGCAGCCATGGGTCCGCCGGCCCTCTTCTCGCCATTCATTTTCTGGATCAACCTGTTCCGCTCTGCGCTTTGTTGCTTCCTCATCTGGGCATCTTTTTCCCTATCAAAATAGATGATGCCATCCACCATTGTTTTTTCAGCCTTTGCATAAATGCTCAAAGGATTGTCGCTCCACAAAACAAGGTCAGCATCCTTGCCAACTTTGATGCTTCCTACGCGGGCATCAACATGCAACATTTTGGCAGGATTGAGGGTGACCATTTTGAAAGCATCCTCTTCTCCCATTCCTCCAAACTTGATGCTCTTGGCGGCCTCCTGGTTGAGGCGGCGAGCCATTTCTGCATCATCAGAATTGATGGCAACATTCATTCCCACCTTAGACATGATCGTGGCATTGTAAGGAATGGCGTCAACCACTTCCATTTTGTAGTTCCACCAGTCAGAGAAGGTGGAAGCCGCTGCACCATGGGCTTTCATCTTGTCCGCCACTTTGTATCCTTCCAGGATATGGGTGAAGGTATTGAACCTGAAGCCCAATTTTTCGCCCACTTTCATGGCTGCGTTGATCTCGCTTTGAACATATGAATGACAGGTGATGAATCTTTTCTTGTTCATGATTTCAACCAATGCCTCCAGTTCCAGGTCGCGGCGAACCGTTTCATATGGATCTACTGTAACAGGCAAAGTTTTCTTTCCTTTCACAACAGGTGCAGCAGTTGTTGATGCTGCTGCTTTGATGGCTGCTTCATAATCTTTGGCACGGGTAAAGGCATCTGTCAATACCTGCTCAACACCCATGCGGGTATCAGGGAAGCGGGTATTGCCTTGTGAAGAGGATGCGCGTTTTACATTCTCACCCAGGGCAAATTTGATGAATCCATCAGATCCTTCAAACTTGAGCTTGTCGTCATTGGCACCCCAACGCAACTTGATCAACTGTGTTTGACCACCGATGGTGTTGGCAGAACCATGAAGGATATGGGATGAAGTAACGCCACCACTGAGCTGGCGGTAAATATTGATGTCGTCCGGATTAAGGTTGTCTGCAATGCGCACTTCAGAAGTAACAGACTGACCACCTTCGTTGATGGATGATGCTGCAATATGAGAGTGCTCATCAATGATACCTGCTGATAGGTGTTTGCCAGTTCCATCAATTATTTTGGCAGTGGCATCTTGCAGGTTTTTTCCTATTTGTGCAATCTTGCCATCCTTTACCAATACATCTGTTCCCTCAAGTCTTCCTTCCTTTTCATTGGTCCATACGGTTGCGTTCTTGATCAGGACCACTTCTTGCTTGGGGGCTTCTGTCCAGCCATAAGGCGTAAACGGATAGGTTACTTCCCCCATTTTACCAGCCATTTTTTTCCTAGTAGTGTCTGCTGAAACAGTTGTTGCAGCTGCAGTGTAGGCTGATACCGTCCAGGTCAGTTTGTTGCCTTCTGCATCTTCACCGTAACCATTCCAGTCAGCTCCATTTTTCATTCCACTAAGGCGAAGCATGTTCCTGGATTTCTTCTCTGGTGTGAAATTCAGTTTGACCATCTTGCCATCAAAGGTGAATTTCGCAGCAATGGTATCTGTGTTGATGATATTCGCAGCGTTGGCTGATTTTACTTCCAGTGCATAGGTTTTTGTACCCTGTGCAGAGTGGATGGCCAATGAATATTTTCCTGCAACATCCAGCCATTTTTCAGGTTTGATGCTGTACTTGTTGCCCTGTACCCAGTTTTCGATGATGGATGTTTTTTCGCTGAAAACATTGCCTGTGGTTACCAGGAAGTTGGCGATTTTACCTTGTTCAAGCGAACCCACCATGTTGCCCATGCCCAAAGTATTGGCAGGAGTGCTGGTCAGTGCTTCGAGAGCCTTGCTTTCTGTGAGGCCATTCTCAATGGCTTTACGCAGGCTTGACATGAATGCAGAAGGAGAGCGAAGGTCTGCAGTGGTCAGGCAGAAAGGTATCTTGGCTTTTTCTAGTGCAGCGGCGTTGGTTGGTGCCAATTCCCAATGTTTCATGTCTGACAGTGAAACAAATCTTGCGTCATTGGGGTCTTCAACATCCATGGCCATGGGGAAGTTCAAAGGCACAATCAGGGTAGATCCTGTAGCAGCGATTTCAGCAATGCGCTGGTATTCGTTGCCACTGGTTTTGATGATGTACTGCACACCAAACTCATCTCCAATCCTGTCTGCACGCAATGCATTCCATTTGTCACTGGCATCAAAAATTTGGGGAAGTCCCTGGTTATTGTTCCATGCGATTAGGCTAAGGTTCAATCCTTCCTTTTCAGTATTTTTCTTGTACCATTTGGCATCCAGGTATGTTTGTCTCAGCAGCGAGATGTTACCCATCATGGAAGAAGGGTATGACTGTGTTGATGTGCCCTTGCTGAATGAGTAATGGGCAGAAGCTTTCTCTTTTAGGATCACCATGTTTTCTTTCATGGAGGCCAGTGAAACAAATGCACCGGTTCCTCTGGCGATACCATCTTTTTGGTGGGTAAGTACTGCGCCAAAACCGATCTCGCGCATGGCCTTAGCCTTGGCATCATCAGTAACAAAAATGCTTGCGGCGTTGACATCGGCCTTGATGGCCTGGTTCCAGCCAAAAGCACCTTTGGTATTGGAACTGAGCTGTGCTGCGCCAAAGAATCCTCTTCCAAATCCTCCTTGTGCCTGTGCTGATGCCGGCATGCCATAGTCCGCAAAAAGGTCAATGAAAGAAGGGTAAATATGTTTGCCTGTGCAGTCAACAACAATGGCATCAGCTGGAATGGTTACCGCTGTTCCAATGGCGATGATCTTTCCGTTGCGAACGATCATGGTGGCATTGGTCAGGGTGCTTTGTGCATCCTTGACAATTGTTGCATTTTTAAAGGCATAGGTTGTTTCCCTTTCGTCTGCCACACCATTTACAGGAAAGGTGGACTGGGAGAAAAGGGAGATACTGAAGCATCCTAAAAGGATGACTAAACAAAGTTTTCTCATGTGCTTTGGTTTCGGTTTTAGTAAAGGTCAAGATAACAAAAATTGTGCTGGAATAGCACATCTGTTTATTGGATGCCCAAATTGGCAAAAGCTTTTTTGAAGGCTTCAAAATCGAGGACCGGGAATTCAATGGTTTGGCTCAATGCCGCAGCAATACCTTTATCCAGATCAAGATGCGATTGTTCCTGGATCACGAACCAATGCAGTGCATCAAGGTGTTTTGCCAGGTAAACCTGTTCTGTTTGCCCTGGTGTGGGGATCAGCAAGGCTCTTTTTTTCAGCTTCAACAGGTCCATCACAGAAGAATAGCCTGAACGGCAAATCACCATTTTTGCGGAGGAAATCATCTCAGACAATATGTTGGCATCCAAATGGTTTTCAAACCGGATCCTGCCACTGTTGTGCATCGTTGCTGCCCCTGATGGAAGTCCTCGGACAAATACCACGTCCTCGTCAAGGTTGGAAAGCTGATCGATGAGCTTTTTTTCCAGGATTGTTCGTTGTGGTTCAGGGCCGGACAAGAGCACCAGCAGGTGGTCATCCGCCAATACCGGAGCATTGTTCAAGCGGGAGAGGGGTCCGATGAACCTGTAATCCTTCGGCATGGACATTGGGTGCGATAACTTTCCTGCGATATTGAGATGCCCCTCAGCATCGGGTATCCAGCAGGTGTTGAACAGGTTGATCCATCTGTAAAGCATGGTCCTCAGCAGCACATCACCCAACCTGCCAAACCCTGAAATGATACCCAGCTGGTGGGTGATGAAAACAGTTTTGGTTCTGTTGGTGTAGAGTCCGTAGCGGTTGTCACTGATGATCAGATCCCATTGGTTGTTGTCCAGTTGATGGTCCAGCCATTGGTGTTCATTTTTGATGGACTGAAGGATTTTAGGCACCTGCAGCAGAATCTTTGGAATGAACAATGCCCCTTTGTTGGGGTAGCTGATGCGATAGCCTTTCAGGGGTATAATGTTGATTGCTGGGAACTCCTTGGTCAGCAATGAAGCAATATTCCCCTCCGCAGCAATGGTAAGCTCCCATCCCAGTTCAAGCAGGTATCTGATCAGGGGGATGCAACGGGTGGCATGTCCCAGCCCCCAGTCCAGTGGGGCAATCAGAGCGGTAGGTCTTTCTATTTGTTTATAAGTAGGAATTAGTAAATCTTTTAAAATATGTTATAATTGGCAAGCATTTGTATTTTTAATTTTACATAAAATGTACATTAGCATCAGATGAAACTTAGCGTCACGAAAACAATTTTAGTTGTTTTTTTATTAATAAGCATACTATCCATGATTTCCTGTGGTGTCAGCAACAAAAGCAATTGTGGCTGTCCTACCAAAAAAGGTTTCGTGGGGTATTGAAATATTTATGAAACGTCAAACCAGGGATTTGTTGTTGCTCCGCAAGGATGATGTTCAGGATGACAAGTCCATTGAAATGGAAATTACTGTACTGAACGACATGCTGCAAAACGTTGAAACAACTGCTGCCCTCTGTGTTGCCTGTGAACTCATTGATATCAACCGTTTTAAGATCCTCCATGATCAGCGCTCTATCTCAAAGGTGCTGAAACCCAATGCACTCAAGCCTTTTCAGTTTTTAGTGAACAGGAATTAATCAAAAGCCATGGGTCAGGGAATCATCCTCAACCCATGGCTTTTAATCAAAACATTATTTTCCAAAAGGATCCATCTTCGTTGCAGCAACCTGCTCCATGTATTTTTTCCAGCTTCCTTCTTTGAAAGCATTTGCTTTTTTCACAGCATCATTGATCAAGCCCGCAGCCCTTTCCACCAGCATTTTTTCTTGTGCTCCAGGTTCAATGGCTTTTGAACTGATGGCACTGCTTGCCTGCTGGTATTGGTTCATGACCGTGATCTGTGGAACCTGTCCATAGCCTTGTTTGGTTTGTGTTGTGCCATTGATGAATTCTCTCAGTACCTTGATCTCGTCCTGAAGTTTCTTGGTTGATTTTTTCAGAGAATCAACCGTTGCACCTTTCATATCCTTGATATAGGTTTCCACTTTTTTACTTGCATCGTCAGCCTCCGTCAGCAAGTCCATCGCTTCAATCAGCTGGTCCCCGCTTTTCTTCAATTCAGCACGCAATGCAGCTTGTGCCAACTTGATGTTGTTTCTGTTGCCCAATCTCGGATCATCCAGGAGGGTGATCATGGTAGAGTCGCTGGTACCTTTGTATGACAGAACTACTTTGTAAGTACCCGGCAAGGCCTGTTGTCCTCCTGGTTCTGCACCTCCACGGCCTCCGCCGCCTCCGCCCATTCTTCTTCCACCACCACCACCAGGCGTGCGGTATCCTTTTTCTTCCATTCCCCAATAAGACCTGTTGAAGCCTGAATCAGCAGCCCATCTGAGGTTCCTGATCACTTCATTTTTATCGTTGTAAACTTTTACAACCACTGAATCTTTTTTGGCTTTGGCAGAGGTGTCTGAGGAAGCTTTGATGAAATAGGAGATGGGTGCATTGGCGGGTCTATTATCGGCATCCCAGATGCCCCAGGTGCTCCACTCATATCCTGGAGCATTTTTGAATTGGGCCTGCACCACATTGCGGCTGTCAAACGCAACAAAAGCCTTGTTCAACATGCCCTTGTTTGCAGCAAGTTTTCTCAGGGGTCTGATGTCGTCCAGGATCCAGAGTGCACGTCCAAACGTAGCAATCACAAGATCAGCTTCGCGCTCCTGGATGGCAAGGTCATAGGTAGACACACTGGGATATCCATTCTTCCATTGCTGGAAGTTAACACCATTGTCAAGGCTTACCCAGAGTCCCTGCTCGGTTCCGGCAAAGATCAGGTTGGGCTCAGTAGGATCTTGCAAAATACAGAGCGCATAACCGATCACTTTTTTCTCATCCACCACCCTTGTCCATGTTTTTCCAAAATCGGTGGTCCTGAAAATATAGGGTTTGAAATCGCCCCTTCTGTAGTCATTGGCCACCACGAAGGCTTCTGCTGCATTGAACCTGGAAGCCTGTATTTGTGGGATCCAGGCACCGATGGGAAGTCCTGGAATTTTGCCCCTGAAGTTGGTCCAGGTCTTTCCTCCGTCTTTGGTCAGCTGCACATTGCCATCATCTGTTCCAGCCCAGATCACATTCTTGTCTTTGGATGAAGGTGCAATGGTCATGATGGTACAGAAGTTCTCTGCACCGGTGATGTCTATCGAAATACCGCCATTGTTTCTTTGGTCGATTTTGGCACTGTCATTGGTGGAAAGATCTGGTGAGATGATTTCCCATGAAGCCCCTTTGTTGGTGGAACGATGAAGGTGCTGACTGCCAAAATAGATGGTGGAATTGCTGAATG
>CAITQQ010000043.1 GCA_903894575.1 uncultured bacterium | reverse complement strand
GGGAGCATCTTACCGAAGCCAAAGTGGATGAGATCATCGCAGCCTGCAGAAACAAACAATAGAAGACCAGCAAAGCATAAGCAAAATGGCAACAAAATTATTATTAGCAAAGGCCCATGTAGAAGGGATTCGTCACTTCGATGTTTACAGAAGGGAAGGTGGATATGCTGCGGTGGAAAAGGCCCTCAAAATGGAGCCAGCCGCCATTGTGGAGGAAGTGAAGAAAAGTGGATTGCGTGGCAGAGGTGGTGCAGGATTTCCTTCTGGCATGAAATGGAGTTTCCTTGCAAAACCAGAGGGCGTTCCCCGCTACCTGGTCTGCAATGCAGATGAATCAGAGCCCGGAACATTCAAGGACAGGTACCTGATGGAGTTTCTTCCTCACCTCTTGATCGAAGGACTGATTGTTTCTTCATTCGCCTTGGGCAGCAACAGAACCTATATCTACATCCGTGGAGAATATGCATGGATTGTGGGCATCCTGGAGCAAGCCATTGCTGAAGCAAAACAAAACGGGTTTCTAGGTAAAAATATTTTGGGATCAGGGTTTGATTGTGAGATTTATGTGCAGCGTGGTGCAGGTGCTTACATCTGTGGTGAAGAAACGGCCTTGATCGAATCATTGGAAGGAAAGCGCGGCAATCCCCGTATTAAGCCTCCATTCCCCGCCATCAAAGGATTGTGGGATTGTCCAACGGTGGTGAACAACGTTGAAACACTTGCTGCTGTTGTTCCCATCATGAACATGGGTGGAGAGGAATATGCCAAGATTGGTGTTGGTCGCTCTACCGGAACAAAACTGATCTCTGCCTGTGGCAACATCAACAAGCCCGGTGTATACGAAATAGACATGACCATTTCTGTGGAAGAGTTTATTTACAGTGATGAATATTGTGGTGGTATTGCCAATGGCAAAAAGCTGAAGGCATGTATCCCCGGTGGTTCCTCTGTTCCCATTCTTCCTGCCAATCTTTTGTTGACAACAGCAAAAGGTGAGCCCCGTTTGATGAACTATGAAAGCCTTTCAGATGGCGGCTTTGCTACCGGTTCGATGATGGGATCTGGTGGATTCATTGTCCTGGACGAAGACCAGTGCATTGTCAAGCATACGCTGACACTTGCCCGTTTCTACAGGCATGAGAGTTGCGGTCAGTGTTCACCCTGCAGGGAAGGTACCGGATGGATGGAAAAGATTCTTGCCAAAATTGAAAGCGGCAAAGGTGCCATCAGTGACATTGATTTGTTGTGGGATATCCAACGCAAGATTGAAGGCAATACGATTTGCCCATTGGGTGATGCAGCAGCCTGGCCTGTTGCAGCAGCCATCAGGCATTTTAGGGATGAATTTGAGTGGCATGTCAACAATCCGGAATTGTGCCAGACACAACATTATGGATTGGCACATTACGCAGATCCCATCCATGTTCCAGCATAAGTAAGGGTTAAGTCTCTTTAAAAAAAACATATGTCCGAAGCAGTCAAAACAGTAAAAGTAACAATAGACAACATCACGGTGGACGTGCCCATGGGAACGACCATCCTGCAGGCCGCGCGCATGATTGGCGGGGATGTTGTTCCTCCTGCAATGTGCTACTACAGCAAACTCCAGGGCAGTGGTGGTAAATGCCGCACCTGTCTGGTGGAAGTCAGCAAGGGCAGTGAGGCCGATCCTCGCCCCATGCCCAAACTGGTGGCAAGCTGCAGAACCGGGGTAATGGATGGAATGGAAGTGAAAAACATGACCAGTCCCAAGGTTGAAGATGCCAGAAATGGTGTTGTTGAATTCCTGTTGTTGAACCATCCCCTTGATTGCCCAGTCTGCGATCAGGCAGGCGAATGTCATTTACAGGATCTCGGATACCAGCATGGAAAGCAGGGTACCCGCTATGAGTTCAAGCGCAGGACTTTTGAGAAGCATGATCTTGGTCCTTATATCCAGTTGCACATGACCCGTTGCATCCTTTGCTACAGGTGTGTATTCACTGCCGATCAGCTCACTGACAAAAGGGCACATGGCATTTTGAGCAGGGGAGACCATGCTGAAATTGCTACCTACATAGAAAAATCCCTCGACAATAATTTCATTGGAAATGTTATCGATGTTTGTCCGGTTGGGGCCCTCACCGATAAGACCTTCCGTTTCAAAAACCGTGTTTGGTTCACCAAGCCCGTCAATGCACACAGGGACTGCAAATGCTGTTCTGGAAAGGTTACTCTCTGGCAACGCGGTGAAGAAGTCTTGCGTGTAACTGCAAGAAAAGATCAGTGGGGTGAAGTGGAGGAGTGGATCTGCAACGAGTGCCGTTTTGAGAAAAAGAAAACAGCCGAGTGGACCATCGAAGGGCCAACCCATGTCAGCAGGCATTCTGTGATTTCACAAGGACATTACGAAAACACGATACAACCCAAGGAAACATTCACCGCAGTGAATGGAGGAAGGAATCCACAGTTGTTGATGGACATCCACAGTGTCAGTGAAGTGAACAATCCTTCCATCGACCTCAGTCTCATCAATGGTCCTGCCACCAGTGATGTGTATAACCATTCAACCAAACAATCATGATCACAATGGATTTGTTGGCGATAAATTTCTCGTTAGGACTCGAAAAATTACTCTTGATTGGAGCAATCATCACTTTCTCTCTGATTGTGGCGATGTATACTACTTATGCGGAAAGGAAAGTGGCTGCATGGATGCAAGACCGCCGTGGCCCGAACCGCGCCGGTCCTTTTGGATTGCTGCAGCCTGCAGCAGATGGATTGAAGCTTTTCTTCAAAGAAGAGATCATTCCATTGACTTCCAACAAAACATTGTTTGTACTAGGCCCGGCCCTTGCCATGATCACTGCGATGCTCACCAGTGCTGTAATCCCCTGGGGAAGCAGCATTGAGCTTTTTGGTCGCAACATCAGTCTTCAGATTGCAGATGTCAACATCGGCATCCTTTACGTGTTTGGTGTGGTGAGCATGGGTGTTTATGGCATCATGATCGGTGGCTGGTCTTCCAACAACAAATTCTCTTTGATCGCTGCTGTAAGGGGTGCATCACAGATCATTTCCTACGAGTTGGCCATGGGCCTCTCACTGATTGCGTTGCTCATGATGACTGGCTCATTGAGCCTCAAGACCATCGTGCAACAGCAGATGGAAGGCGGTTGGAACATCATCTATCAACCATTGGGTTTTCTGATTTTTCTGATCTGTGTATTTGCAGAATGCAACAGAACTCCATTTGACCTTCCTGAAGCAGAGAATGAATTGAACTTTGGTTATCACCAGGAATATTCTTCCATGAAACTGGGTCTCTATCTTTTTGCGGAATACGTAAACATGTTCATCTCCAGTGCAGTGGTGTCAACACTTTTCTTCGGTGGTTATGACATCCCATTCGTAGATGAAACAGCCTTGTCTTTGAGCCTTGGCGCCAATACCGTTGCCCTGCTTGGGTTTGCGGCCTTGTTTGCAAAAATCCTGTTCTTCCTTTTCCTCTTCATTTGGGTAAGGTGGACAATACCAAGGTTCAGATACGACCAATTGATGGACCTGGGTTGGAAAAAATTGATTCCCCTGGCCTTGGCCAATATGTTGATTACTGCAGTGGTTATCCTCTGGTTAAATAAATAATTCTATGGCATCATTAACAAATAGGGCAAAAGTATTGGAACAGAAGCCGATGAGCTTCATGGAGCGGTTGTACCTGCCTGCCATTTTCAAGGGCATGGCCATTACATTCTCGCACATGTTCAAGAAAAAGGCTACCATCAATTATCCTGAAGAGAAAAGGCCATTCAGTCCTGTATTTCGCGGGCTGCATGTACTGAACCGTGACGAAGAGGGAAGAGAAAATTGTACAGCTTGCGGCCTCTGTGCTGTTGCCTGTCCTGCTGAAGCCATCACCATGGAAGCGGCAGAACGCAAGACCAGTGAAGAGCATCTTTACCGTGAGGAAAAATATGCTGCAAAATATGAGATCAACATGCTGCGTTGCATTTTCTGCGGACTCTGTGAAGAGGCTTGTCCCAAGGATGCCATCTACATGTCTGAAACATTTGCACCATCCAACTTCACAAGAAAAGGTTTCATCTATGCTAAGGATGAGTTGTTGATACCCAATCCTGTAACAGACAAGGAAAAATATGAAATTGCAAAAGGCCTTCGTGAGGCGCAATTAAAAAACAAATAAGCCATGCACATCAATGAAATTCTTTTTTGGTTCCTGACCGCACTGGCCCTGTTCAGCGCGATGATGGTGGTATTCAGCAAGAATCCAGTCCACAGTGTGTTGTGGCTGATCGTGGTCTTCATGGCCATCACCGGTCATTACATCATCATGAATGCCCAGTTCCTGGCCATCGTCAACATGATTGTTTATGCAGGTGCCATCATGGTACTCTTCCTGTTCGTTATCATGTTCATGAACCTCAATGCAGAATCGGAGCCTCAGAAAAGCAAGTGGATGAAGTTCGCGGCAGTATTGTCTGGTGGAAGCCTGATGTTGATCCTCATTGCAGCCCTGAAAGACAATGGCGGTTTCATCTCGAGCATGAGGGGAGAAGGAAGCATAGGTCTGATCAAGAACCTGGGTAAGGTATTGTTCACTGACTATGTTGTTCCATTTGAAATAAGCAGCATCCTGTTTTTGAGTGCCATGGTAGGTGCTGTGGTGTTGGGTAAGAAAGATTCATCAACAATTGTTTCCTAAAAGAATATCAACGTTATGCCGGTTATACCCATCAATTATTACATTTTTCTTTCGCTTGCATTGTTCACCATCGGCATCGTCGGTGTATTGACCAGGCGAAATGCCATCATTATTTTCATGTGCATTGAACTGATGTTGAACGCCGTGAATGTATTGCTGGTGGCCTTTTCCAAGATGCACCATGTGGCTGCATTTGCTGTGGACAGGGCAACTACCGCAGGCACTGAAGCCCAGCTTTTTGTTTTCTTCATCATGGTGGTGGCTGCTGCAGAAGTAACTGTGGGACTTGCCATCATCGTCATGCTGTACAGGAATATCCACTCCGTGGACATCAATTTCCTCAACAGGCTCAAACACTAACACGATTGATTGATCTGATTCAAAGAATGATATGAGTAAATATGTTTTTCTGATTCCGCTGCTTCCACTGGTTGGTTTCCTGATCAACGGGTTGGGAAGGAATTTTCTCTCGAGGGCGCTGGTGAACATCGTTGGATGTGGCGTGTTGATTGCCTCATTTGTGATAAGTCTTTTTGTTTTCAGGGAGGTATCTGCACCCGGATTCTCTGCTTGGGTCATCAACTATTTTGATTTCATCAACGCTGGTGGCTTGGACATCAAAGCTTCATTCCAGGTGGATCAACTCAGTGCATTGTTTCTGCTGGTGATCACTGGCATTGGTTCTTTGATTCATGTTTACTCGACTGCATACATGCATGAAGAGACTACTTCGCATTATGCCCGTTATTTTGCTTACCTCAATCTTTTCGTTTTTTCAATGCTCTTGCTCGTCCTGGGATCCAACTTTGTGGTGATGTTCATCGGATGGGAAGGCGTAGGACTTTGCTCTTATCTCCTGATTGGATATTGGTTCGGAAATGCCTCTTATAACAATGCTGCCAAGAAGGCTTTCGTGATGAACAGGATTGGTGATCTTGGATTTCTGTTGGCCATATTCTGGATGCTTTCGCAATTTGGTTCAATCGCCTATGCAGATGTATTTTCAAAAGCATCAACTGCTCCAGTAGCAGTATTGACGGGCATTACCATCTTGTTGTTTGTCGGTGCCATGGGTAAATCTGCACAGATTCCCCTCTATACCTGGTTGCCTGATGCGATGGCTGGTCCCACACCGGTTTCTGCATTGATCCATGCGGCAACGATGGTCACAGCAGGCATCTACATGATTGCAAGAAGCAATGTTTTGTTCACCCTCGCACCGATCTCACAAAACCTTGTCGCCATCATCGGCATTTCCACTGCCTTGCTTGCTGCCACGATTGCCTTGAAACAAAATGACATCAAGAAAGTACTGGCCTATTCCACAGTCAGTCAACTCGGACTCATGTTCCTTGCCCTTGGTGTGGGTGCGTATACCGCAGGTGTTTTTCATGTGATGACCCATGCGTTTTTCAAGGCTCTTCTTTTCTTGGGCGCAGGAAGTGTGATTCATGCGATGCACCATGAGCAGGACATCATGAAGATGGGCGGGCTTAGAAAAAAATTACCCATCACGCACATTACATTTCTCATCGGATGCCTTGCCATTGCAGGTATTCCTCCTTTTGCCGGTTTCTTTTCAAAAGATGAGATCCTGACGGCAGCATTGGAAAAGAATCCTGTTTATTATGTTTTGGCACTGGCCACTTCATTGATGACAGCTTTCTACATGTTCCGCTTGTACTTCCTTACTTTCTCTGGAAAGTTCAGGGGCAGCCATGAGCAAGAACATCATTTGCATGAATCACCGGTTCCCATGACCCTGCCACTGATTGTGTTGGCCATTTTGTCTGTGGTTGGTGGATGGATCGGCATCCCTGCGGTGTTTGCTGAAAATGCACACCTGCTTTCAAATTTCTTATCTCCTGTGGTAGCATCGGTCAAGCCCGCTCATCCCGCCATTCATTTGTCTCATTCATCAGAGCTTGCTTTGAT
>CAITQQ010000042.1 GCA_903894575.1 uncultured bacterium | reverse complement strand
TTTTTTTTCCAGGATCACCAAAGCCATTGCCGGGAAGTCTGCCGTTGATGACGAGGTCCTTGATCAGTTGGAAGAAGCCTTGATCACTGCAGACGTAGGCGTAGATACTACACTGGCCATCATTGAAAAAATTCAGGCAAGGGTATCAAAGGATAAATACCTGGGTACGGAAGAATTGAATGGTATTCTTCAGGAAGAGATCAGGGCCATTTTGGTGGATGATGAAGATGATACCCTTAAAAGATTTGATATTCCCGAGGGGAAGAAGCCATTTGTCATGCTTGTGGTGGGCGTCAACGGAGTGGGAAAAACAACCACCATTGGTAAGCTTGCAACCAATTTCAAGGCTGCAGGAAAAACAGTGATGCTGGGCGCTGCAGATACATTTCGTGCTGCGGCGGTTGACCAGCTGACCATTTGGAGTGAGCGCGCCGGCGTTGCCATTGTAAAGAAGGAAATGGGCAGTGATCCTGCCTCTGTAGCCTTTGATACCGTCAACAGTGCCGTTGCCAAAGACGTTGATATTGTCATCATTGATACCGCCGGCAGGTTGCACAACAAGGCACATCTGATGGAAGAGTTGAGCAAGATCAAGCGGGTTATCCAGAAGGTCATTCCTGATGCACCCCATGAAACCTTGCTGGTGCTTGATGGAACTACAGGCCAAAATGCCATTGAACAGGCCCGTCATTTCTCGGCAGCTACGGATGTGTCTGCCCTTGCCATTACCAAACTCGATGGTACCGCTAAGGGTGGAATCGTATTGGCCATTGCCAATCAATTCAAGATTCCGGTGAAATTCATAGGGGTTGGCGAACAGGCTTCTGACCTGATTGTATTTGATAAAAAAGCTTTTGTGGAAGGACTTTTCAAGTTGTAAAAAATGAAATCAAAAACAATAAAGAAAGACAAGGTCAATATCATCACACTGGGATGCAGCAAAAACATGGTGGACAGTGAGGTATTGAGCGGTCAGTTGCAGGCCAATGCATTTGATGTTGTGCATGAAAATAAGAAACTGGACCACAATATTGTCATCGTCAATACCTGTGGATTCATCGATAAGGCAAAGGAGGAAAGTGTAAACACCATCCTGGATCAGGTGGACTTGAAGAAAAAAGGAAAGCTGGACAAGGTCTATGTTACGGGTTGCCTGAGCGAACGGTACAAGCAAAACCTTGAAACAGAAATCCCTGAAGTGGATGCCTATTTTGGCACCATGGAATTGCCAGGCCTGCTGGCCGTATTGAATGCCGATTACAAAACCGAGCTGGTGGGTGAGCGGTTGCTCAGCACTCCTTCCCACTATGCGTATATGAAGATCAGTGAAGGTTGCAACAGGACCTGCTCTTTCTGTGCCATCCCGCTGATGCGTGGCGATCACCGCAGCAAGCCAATGGAAGAACTCATATTGGAGGCTGAGAAGCTTGTCAAGATGGGTGTAAAAGAATTGATGCTGATTGCCCAGGAGCTGACCTATTATGGTCTTGATCTCTACAAAAAAAGGATGTTGCCTGAGTTGTTGAAGAAGTTGGCAGCCGTAGAGGGTATTGAATGGATCAGGCTTCATTACGCCTATCCTTCAAAGTTTCCTTTGGATATCATTGATGTGATGAAGGAAGAACCTAAAATCTGCAATTACCTGGACATGCCTTTGCAGCATGCCAGTGACAATATGCTCAAGGCCATGAAGCGGCAAATCACCCGCCAGGAAATGAAAGACCTGATTGGAGAGATTCGTTCCAGGATTCCCGGTATCTGTCTTCGTACCACATTGATAGCTGGATTCCCCGGTGAAACCAGGGAGGATGTGGAGGAAGTAAAAGAATTTCTGGCAGAAATGCAGTTCGATCGTGTTGGCATTTTTACTTACTCTCATGAGGAAGATACATCAGCACATGCCCTAGAAGACACGCTGAGCGCTGAGGAGAAGGAAGAGCGGGCACAGGAGATCATTGAGTTTCAGCAAGAAATCAGCTTTGAAAAAAACCAGTCCATGATTGGTCAAACCCTTAAAGTGATTGTTGATAAAAAAGAGGCCGGAAGGTATATCGGCAGAACGGAATTTGACAGCGTGGAGGTAGACAATGAAGTGATCATTCATTCTTCCCGTAAATTGAACCCCGGAGACTTTGTGAATGTTATCATCACCAAGGCCTACGATTATGATCTTGAAGGCGATGTTGTATAATCGGTCACTGAATCATTAAACCATCATTCATCAATTTGGAAACCTCCTGTCGATACATCGATTACGAAGAAACCGGAATGTTTTCCCGGTTGATTGCTGATTATCTGAGTGATGGAATGTTCATCAAAGACTTCTATGCACATCCAACGAATGTGGAAGGCATAGCGGCATCCATTGAAGCGCGGAGAAAATTTCCCACAGATAGAAGCAGCATCGTTGCTGTATTCAAAGAGGCTTATTCCCATTCAAGTCCATCACCCAAGCAACTAGAGAACATTGATCAGATGGCTGCAGACAATACATTTACCATCTGCACAGCACACCAGCCCAATATTTTTTCAGGATATCTCTATTTTATTTACAAGACAGCCCATGTGATCGCCCTGTCTCAAAGGCTTTCAATTGATTTTCCGGACTGCAAGTTCGTGCCGGTCTTTTATATTGGCAGCGAAGACAATGATCTTGATGAGCTGTCTGCATTCAATCTCAACCATAAAAAGCACAGGTGGGAAACCACTCAGACTGGTGCAGTGGGAAGAATGATTGCAGACGATGGGGTTGCATCACTCATCAAAATGGTAGAGTCTGAACTCATTCATCTTCCATTTGCGAAAGAAATCATTTCCATCATCAGGAAAGCCTATGCCAAGGGAAATGACATGGCGCAAGGCACCTTTATCCTGTTGAATGAACTGTTTGGTGAGCAGGGATTGCTGGTGCTTCAGCCCGACAATGCTTTGCTAAAAGAGCAGATGAAAGCGGTATTCAAGGATGATCTGCTCCACAATGCGGCACAGCAAATTGTTGGCGAAACCAATGCCAGGCTCGAAAAACAATACAAGCTTCAGGTCAATCCGAGGCCCGTCAATTTGTTTTATTTGAGGGATGGGATAAGGAACAGGATTGATAA
>CAITQQ010000041.1 GCA_903894575.1 uncultured bacterium | reverse complement strand
GTTCCTGGCATTACCATCTGATAAAAGTCAACCCAGTGACCCAGGATGATCAGTATGGCAAGGAAGGTCAATGTTGTATAATTGCGCTTGGATCCCCTTCTCATCAAGAGCAGGAATGGTACAGCGAAATTCGCAATGAGATTGAGGAAGAATATACCCCTGTAAACACCTTGCATCCTTGGCTTGAAGTAAATCGTTTCTTCAGGGATATTGGCATACCAGATCAGCATGAACTGTGAATACCAGAGATACGTCCAGAATACTGAGAAGGCAAACATGAACTTACCGAGATCGTGCAGGTGTTCTTCAGTAACATATTCAAGATAATCGTGGTTCTTGAGGTAAACCACAAACAATACCACGAGTGACATACCGGCTACAAACGAACTAACGAAAGTATACCAGCTGTACATGGTAGAATACCAGTGTGCATCAATGCTCATCAACCACAACCAAGGGATGGTTGAACCTACGGTAAGACCAAAGATCACAAGGAAGGCGGCTCCCCATGCTGTGTTTTTTACAATGTATTTAGCACCTTGCTCACCATCCATTGGCTGATCAGCCTCTGATGAAAGCTTTCTCATTTTAGCGCCTACAAAAGACCAAAGTCCAATGGCGATGATAGACCATACCATGAAGAAAGTAGGATTCAAAAATCCACTCTTGCCTTTCAAAATGGGATCGTGCTCAACGTGTTCCTTGTCCAGCCAATGGTAGATATCGTGCCTGTGACCAAAAACAATGGCAACAAAAACAAGCATGGCCAGGAGGCCAAATACTGGCACCAAACTGGAGATTGCTTCAGGAACGCGACGAAATGCCATCTGCCATCCACCATGTGCAAGCGTTGTCGCACAAATAAAGAACATGCTGGCATTTACTATGAGTAGAAAGAAAACACTGTTTTGCAACAATGAAGCCCAGAACCTGGTTTGCTCCACTTCGTCCTTGCTCATTCCGAGGAAAATGATTCCCAGCACAAATGCCAGCCCACCCACTCCGAGCAGAATGTTCGTCCACTTCTTGTACCCTGCTGAAATCTCAAATTGTTGTTTGATCATCCCTGATTATTTAATGCGTTGGTTATTATTTTCCTTGTTTTGACTTGATATAGGTAATCACCTGCCAGCGTTGTTTGGCTGTCAGTTGTGATGCATAGCTTCCCATGAGGTTCTTTCCATAAGTGATGGAGTAGAACATTTGGCCCGCTGGCATTGATTCATATTTTGCATCTCCCACCAATGCGGCAGGCTTTGCAGGATAAGGACCATCGCCGTCTTTCCACAACGGACCATTTCCATCGAGTTTGGCACCATGGCAAATACCGCAATTGATCAAATAAAGCCTTTCGGTTTCTTTCATCTGTTCTGCGGTCAATGAATCAAAAGGATTGGGCAGTGCACGCGATGCAAAATAGTTTGCTGTATCGCCTGTCTTGTCCATCTCAATATGTACAGGATACTCTTCTCCGCGTTTTACTGTTCCCGCAACCGGACCTTGGCTGGTACGACCATCGGCAAAAACAGGATTCGCTGAATAGGTTTCATATGCGCGGCTGTTGGCCATGTCGGGCATATACACCTTTCCTGGGGTCCTTTTTACATCACTGCATCCTATCGCAGCAATCAGCAATGCTGCCAGTCCACAGAAAACAATAGTTGATCTTTTCATCTCTTAAGTTGTTTTATGATCTCCTCTTTCCCTTCTCCTAAATTATTTAAGCAATGTTCGGTTCCTTGTAAAGCTGTTGCTCCTCATCATACTTTCCAATCCACCATCCTTCTTCTGCTACTTGTGTATTGACTTCCTGTGCACCAACGCTGCCAAGGAAAGACTTGAGTTCTTC
The DNA here is from genome assembly GCA_903894575.1 of uncultured bacterium. Taxonomy (GTDB): domain Bacteria; phylum Bacteroidota; class Bacteroidia; order Chitinophagales; family Chitinophagaceae; genus Pollutibacter. The sequence goes on along the minus strand of CAITQQ010000041.1, from coordinate 3,169 downwards.
TTCGTTTGCTTTTTCGCTGCACTCAATCACCATCACAAAAAGATCGTCGGTTGCACGGGGATGGAAATGATGCCTTTTGAGGAATGGAGCCAACTGACAGATGTAACAGAAAGTAAGCACCATGCCCACTGCTGCACAAAGTACAGTCAACTCAAATGTGATTGGAATCCAGGCTGGCAAAGCAAAGTTTGGTTTACCACCGATATTTACCGGCCAGTCCTTGGTGAAAACCCAGGTCATGAAGGTTACCGCTGTGGTTGTTCCAATCATACCGAAAAGAAATCCCGCAGTGTGGATGCTGGTATCCCTGAGTCCCATTGCCTTGTCCAATCCGTGAACTGGAAAAGGAGTGTAAATGTCATGGAATTTATAGCCCGCTTTCCTCACTTTTTCAACAGCGGGGAAAAGAACTTTTTCATCCTCAAAACAGCCTACAACAAATTTTTTCAAAGCCATTTTATACTTTTTACTTTTTGATTGATCAGTGATGTGCCACTTTAACGGTTCCTTCCGCATGGTCGTCATGGTGCATTTCATGAACGAACTCGTCCACGTTTTTGCTTTCCAGTTCAGCCATTTCATTCTTGAAGCTTTCGCCATTGGTCTTCAATACATACTTGATCTCAGCGATCGCGATGACTGGGAAGTATTTGGCAAAAAGGAAGAAGCAAGTAAAGAATAGACCGAAGGTTCCGACATAGAATCCGATCTCCCAGATGGTTGGTCTGTAATAGATAGACCAGGAAGAAGGAAGATAGTCGCGGTACAGGGATGATACGATGATCACGAAACGCTCGAACCACATACCGATGTTTACAATGATGCTCATGATGAAGGTGAACAATACATTCCTCCTGAGTTTTCTTGACCAGAACAACTGTGGAGAGATTACGTTACAGGTCATCATCAACCAGTAGCTCCATCCGTAAGGACCGGCAATCCTGTATTTGAAGAAGATGTCTTGCTCAAACGGTACCTGTGAATACCAGGCCATGAACAACTCAGTGAGATAGGCACAACCTACGATGGAACCGGTCAATACAATAACCTTGTTCATCGCCTCAATATGGCCAAGTGTGATATAATCCTGCAATCCCATTACTTTCCTGAGGATCAACATCAGGGTTTGCACCATCGCAAAACCAGAGAAGATCGCACCGGCAACGAAATAGGGAGGGAAGATGGTGGTATGCCATCCAGGTACAACTGAAGTGGCGAAGTCAAACGATACAATCGTGTGAACCGATAATACAAGTGGTGTAGAAAGACCTGCAAGTACAAGAGAAAGACTCTCGTGGCGCTGCCAGTGCTTGGTGCTACCGCTCCAGCCAAAGGAAGCAAGACCATACAAGCGCTTGCGGAGTTTTGTTTTGGCACGGTCCCTGATGGTGGCGAAGTCAGGCAACAAACCTGAATACCAGAACAGGAGGGAAACAGTGAAATAGGTTGAGATCGCGAACACGTCCCACAACAAGGGTGAGTTGAAGTTGGGCCAAAGTGGACCACGTGTATTGGGATAAGGCAGGGTAAAGAATGCCATCCAAACCCTTCCCATGTGGAAGATCGGGAATTGACCAGCACACATTACCGCGAAAATTGTCATAGCCTCTGCCGCACGGTTTACACCTGTTCTCCAACCCTGGCGGAAAAGGAGAAGGATGGCCGAAATCAGCGTACCGGCGTGACCGATACCAACCCACCAAACGAAGTTGGTGATATCCCAACCCCATCCAATGGTACGGTTAACGTTCCACTGTCCGATACCGTAAACCACCTCGCGGTAAACGGAGTATGCGCCAAACATCAACAATGCCACTGAAATGTAGAAACCAATATACCACAAACGGGTAGGCTTGGCTTCGATCGTGTGCACAATGTCGTGAGTGACCTGACCATAGGTCTTGTTGCCATTTACCAATGGTTCCCTTAACTGTGATTCGTACTTTGTAACACTCATGCGTTGCTCGTTTAGGAGATTTCCCTGCTTTCTTTATTAATGTGCTGCTTCTGCTTTCTTTTCTTCCTTGTGTGCGCCTTCCACTTTGTGCTCACCCGCTGCTGCAGGCGATGCTTCATGGTGGGCCTCTTCGGAAACACCTACATGCCTGTCAGTGTTCCTGATTTTCGCGAGGTAGCTGACATTGGGCAATACATGGATCTGCTCCAGTGTATAGAATACCCTGTTGGTTTGCTCCTCATTGCGGATCACGCTGACCGGGCTCTTCTTGTCATTTACGTTTCCGAAAACAATGGCATTTGTAGGACAAGCTTGCTGACAGGCGGTTTTGATATCCCACTTGCCATCAGCGCCTGTTTCAAGCGGCCTGTTGGCTTTCTTCGCCTTCAACTTGCCTTCCTGCAAACGCTGCACACAGAAAGAACATTTTTCGATCACACCACGAGACCTTACCGTTACGTCAGGATTCAATACCATCCTGGTAAGATCGTCGTTCATCATCATCACTGAATCATCCAATACATCCTTCTGGTTGTCTGCGAAGCTGTCCGCTCCCATGTAATCAGACCAGTTGAAACGCCTTACTTTATAAGGACAGTTGTTGGCACAATAGCGTGTACCGATACAACGGTTGTAGGTCATTTGGTTGAGGCCTTCGCTGCTGTGGTTGGTGGCATTCACCGGGCAAACGTTCTCACAAGGAGCGTTGTCACAGTGTTGACAAAGCATCGGCATGAACACCACGTTCAGGTCGTCGAGGTTGTCGCTGCCTGAATCATCACGGTAGGTGGCAAAATACCTGTCGATGCGCAGCCAATGCATTTCATGTGCACGCATCACTTCAGATTTACCAACAACAGCTACGTTGTTCTCTGAAGTACAAGCCACAGTACATGCTCCACAACCGATACAGGAGTTGAGATCGATGCTCATTCCCCATTTCGGACCTGGATAAGGATGGCTTGGGTAAAGCGTTCCTTCTGCAGCGTAGTCATTTGTATTTTTGGCATAATCCTCAACAAGCTTGTGCCTGTCGTCAGCCAAAACAGTTGGATTCTTTTTGAAATCCACCAAAGAGTACTCACGAACCACTTCGTCGCGTCCTTCGTATTGGTTATGCGTTTGGGTATAGGCGAGTTTGAAGGTCTCATTGGTTTTTGCAACACTTACACCTGCTGTGCTGTAGCTGAATGATTTTCCATCGAAGCTTAC
>CAITQQ010000040.1 GCA_903894575.1 uncultured bacterium | reverse complement strand
CACGGTGATGAAAAGCTCAGGTGCGGAAAGATTGATGATGTCCAATGGGTGGATGGATCGGATCAGCGTCACCCCACCCAATAGGCAGGGTGTAATGTTGTCGGCATGTTTTACCCCACTGGCGACTTTCTCGCCGAACATTGCAAACCGAATAAGGTCTTCATTGCCAAATGGGCTTCCCAACAATTTGTTGGCGGCAAATACCGCACCGGCAGCACTTGCAGCACTGGAGCCCAATCCACTGCCAGGTTTGATTCTTTTGTCAATGGTTAGTTTCCATTTTGGCACCTCATTCAATTCTTCCATCATGGCCAATAAGGCTGCTCCGGAAACATTTTGCTCGGGCACAGTAGGCAATCCATGGTCATCTAGATGAACGATTTCCAATCCTGGTTGATCTGTATTTTCCAGGGTCATGATGTCGTATGGTTCCTCCAATGCAAGGCCCAGGATGTCAAATCCACAAACAAGATTGGCAATGGTGGCCGGTGACTTTATGCTGATGGTATCGGTATTCATGGTTTAGTTATTGATGGTTCTGAGTGTGTCTGCAAATACTCCGCTCGCTGTTACTTCTGCTCCGGCACCTGCTCCCTTGACGACCAGTGGTTGTTGATCATATCTTTCGGTATAGAATAGGACGATATTGTCTTTTCCATACAAGTGGAACATATCGCTCTCTGGTTTGATCTGTTGTAATCCTACGGCAGCCTTCCCGTTTTCAAAACTTGCTACAAACTTGAGTTTGGCATTGTTTGCGTAGGCTTGATCCAGCAAGGATTTGAAGTGCGCTTCATGTTTGTTCATCTCTTCATAAAAATCGTCTACAGATCCATGCATGCAACTTTCAGGAAGGAATCCATTGCATTGGATGTCTTTCATTTCCATCTCCACACCAGCCTCTCTGGATAAAATCATGATTTTTCGCATGACATCTTTTCCACTGAGGTCCAGCCTGGGATCGGGTTCTGTAAATCCCTGTGCCTGTGCATCTTTCACAACAGATGAGAAAGGTCTGGTGCCATCATAATTGTTGAATACAAAATTGAGGGTTCCACTCAGTACGGCCTCCATCCTGTTTATTTTGTCTCCACTTTTGATGATGTCATTCAGGGTGCTGATGATGGGCAATGCTGCACCAACATTGGTTTCAAAAAGAAATTTGCAGTTGTAGGAAATGGCAAGCTCTTTGAGCTCTTTGTATTGCGCATAATTGTCTGAGGCTGCAATTTTGTTGCAGGCGACTACAGACATGGATTTTTTCAAAAGGCTTGCATAAAGCCCAGGAATGATTTCATTGGCAGTGATGTCTACCAGCACACTGTTTCTGAGATTGAGCGTGGTCATCTGATGAGCAAATCCTGATGGATTTGAGGCGTCCCCATTGTCCAGTGCTTGCTCCCATCTTTCCAGATCTATTCCTTGCTGTTGAATGATCATTTTCCTGCTGTTGCAGAGTCCTACCACATTCATTTTGATTTTGTGCAGTTCTCCAATTTTTTCCGCTTGTTTTCTTATTTGAGCGATCAATTTTTTTCCAACGTTTCCAGTACCAACAATGAACAGGTTGAGTTCTTTTTTTGCATCTTCAAAAAAAGATTCATGCAAAACGTTGATGGCTTTTTTTTTGTCGTTAGAGTGAATGACAGCTGAAATATTTCTTTCGTTTGATCCCTGTGCAATGGCCAGTACATTGACGCCGTTTCTGCCGAGGCTGCCAAACATCCTGCCACTGATGCCTGGATGATTTCTCATGTTCTCTCCAACCAGCCCGATAATACTGACATCTCCCGAAGTGTTGATGGGTTGAATGATCCCACTGCTGATTTCTTTTTCAAAGGTTTGCTCAAGCTGCTGAATAGCTTGTATTTTGGCATCATTGCGAACCGCTACACAAATGGAATGTTCGGAAGATCCCTGGGAGATGAGAATGACATTGATGGATGCATCATTTAGCCCTGCGAAGACCCGCTTTGCAAATCCAGGAACGCCAATCATTCCACTGCCTTCAATACTGATCAGTGCAATATTTTCCAAAGCTGAAACGCCTGTGATCATTTCAGTTTTTGGGGATACATGATGATGAATCAGCGTCGCCACGCCAGTCATGTTTTCAAATGAACGGATTTTGATGGGAATTCTTTTTTTAATCGCATTGTTCAATGCTGCCGGGGCTACGAGGTTGTTTTCAAAATGGCTCAACTCTATGGCCTCCTCATAGGTGATTTCTGGAATGGTTTTTGCATTTTTCACCAGTATGGGATCGGCCGTAGTATATGCATTTGTGGAAGACCAGATTTCTATTTCATTTGCATTGAGCAGTCCTGCGAAGAATGAAGCAGAAAGGTCTCCGCCACCTTTTCCAAAGCCAATGGTATTGCCTTTGGGGTCCCTGGCCGCACTACCTGAAATGATGTGTATCCCTGGTTCGGGGTTGTTCCATTTATGTTGGATATTTAATTGGGAAGCCTCTTCATTGCAGACGATTGATTCATTGATCTTTTCTGCCACAAGGATCTCTCTTCCATCTTTCCAATGGGTGTTTTTGAAAATGGCATTGGCTGCTGCGGCAAATAGATAGGAGGAAAGTATCGATGCATGGTTGATGATCTCGTGAACTGTTTTTTCTGGAAGTTCTCCCAACAATTGTACGCCTTTGCAAAGTTCTTCTAATGTGTTGAACCGTTGTTTTACAAAACTCAGGTTTGCACTTTGGTCAATTACCGGAAGAATGGCCCTTGTCAGGGAAAGATAGGAGATTTCGATTTTGGAAAGTTGGTCTGCATATGCTGGGGATTGGTCACGGGCAGACTGCACAATGTCAAGCAAAGCAGTTTCTGTTTCTGTTGATCCGGTAACGACAACAGTTGTGGCGGTATCTTTAAATTTCTCAAGATGGCTGATAGCCCTGAAAAACATTGCTGGATTTGAAAGCAAATTGCCTTCTATTTTGATCAATTTCATGATGGTTGTATTGCAAGGTAAAAGTGGAACGGATGTTATCCGAGAATCAGCAGCTGCCCAATGGTGATATGAAATGATACAACCCTAGCGGGTTGTTGTAGTGAATGTTGTTGTGAAAGCAGCAAACATGGCTGTGAAAGCCTTGTTAGTGGGGATAATATTTGTTGAAGCTGCTGTCATTTCACTTTTACGATAATACAAAACTAAGCATTTTCTATTATTTGTTGAAATTTATTTACTTTTACAGCTCGATTGCCCCAGTTTTCCCAATAAAATTATCAAATGAACAGCAATTCATCTACTGAGCTCGCAAAGTTCAATAACGAGGTGGGCATAAGATACCAGCTCTACAACAGCCTTTTCACTTCTCTGCCTTTTCATAGGATAGAGAAAACCGGCATCATGCTTTCTTTGCTTCAATCCAACTGTGAGGAAGGGTTCAAGAAAAAAATGAGCCCTGACCAGATTTTGAAAGATTTTTTCGAGCGACATACCACCTATACTTCTGAGCAGCAGCAGCTTGATTTACTGTTTCGATTTGTGCAATATGTAGAGCGTCAGGTAGTGCTTTTTGATGCCTTAGAAGATGCTGCCTTTTCTCGTTTAAATGACATGAAAGGACTTGGAACATTAAAACATCTGGAAACAGACGTTGAGCAAAACAGCAAACAATCACAACTCCAGAAGAAATTAAAAGATTTTTGTGTTCGCCTGGTGTTGACTGCACATCCAACACAATTTTACCCAGGATCTGTTTTGGGAATCATCAATGATCTGTCCAAGGCCATTGCCGAGAACAACCTGAACCAGATCAATATTTACTTGCAGCAGCTTGGGAAAACGCCATTTTTCAAAAAACAAAAACCCACTCCTTATGATGAGGCGGTGAGTTTAATTTGGTACCTCGAGAATGTTTTTTATCCTGCGAGTGGAAGAATCGCAGCGACAATGCGGTCGCAGTTTTCCGATGCTTATGACCAGGAAAATCCTGTCATCCGCATGGGTTTTTGGCCGGGGGGCGATCGTGATGGCAATCCATTTGTTACCAGCGATATTACCCTGAAAGTGGCCGATGCCCTGCGGGGCAGCATCATCAAGTGTTATTACCTTGATGTAAGAAAACTCAGGAGAAGACTGACTTTTGAAGGGGTGGAGGCGAAGCTGCAGGAACTCGAGAAAAAACTCTATAACAATATCTTCATCCCCGGATATAAGGCTGACCTCAAGAAGTCAGAAGTGTTGGATACCTTGTATGAAATAAGGGAGTTGATTGTATTCAACCACAATGGCCTCTTCCTGAACATGGTGGATGGTCTGATCAACAGGGTCCATCTTTTTGGATTGCATTTTGCAACACTGGATATTCGTCAGGACAGTTCGGTGCACACCCTTGTGATTACAGAGATTTGTGCCCTTTCTGGCAACGGGGATTACACTGCAATGGATGATGCCAAGAAAATTGATTGGCTTTCAAGTCTTTCATCAGCAATTGCACTTGATGAAACTGTTACGCCGATAACCAAGGATACCATTGATTCTGTAAAGGCTGTCAAGCTCATCCAGGAGCAAAATGGCAAACCTGGTTCAGATCGATACATCATCAGCCAATGCAACAGTGCAGTAGATATTCTGGAGGTATTCGCATTGTTTGTTTTTGGTGGATGGAAGCGGGATGCTATTTCGGTTGACATCATACCCTTGTTCGAAACCATTGGCGATTTGAAAAACGCTGCAGAAGTTATGCAGCTATTGTACACTTTCCCGCTTTACCGCGATCACCTGAAACGCAGGGGGAACAGACAAACCGTGATGCTTGGATTCAGTGATGGAACAAAAGACGGCGGATACCTGATGGCCAATTTTAGCATATTTAAAGCCAAGCAGGAACTTTCTGCGATATCGGCCAAGTATGGTATTGATGTGGTCTTTTTTGATGGAAGAGGCGGTCCTCCTGCCAGGGGAGGAGGGAAGACGCATAAGTTTTATGCATCCATGGGCAGTGATATTTCCAACAAGGAAATAGAATTGACAGTTCAAGGACAAACCGTCAGTTCCAATTTTGGCACCATCGATGCAGCACAGTTCAATATTGAGCAATTGCTCCATGCAGGAATTGGCAATGAATTGTTTTCGAACGGCGCCAGCACTTTCAGCCAGAATGAGATGGTCTTGATTGAGCAATTGGCTGAAGAAAGTTTTCAATCTTATGCTGCCTTGAAAAATCATCCTTTTTTCCTTGACTATCTCTCGCATGCCAGCCCACTGCGTTTTTATGCCGAAACGAATATTGGCAGCAGGCCTGCAAAAAGAGGTGCAAGCGGGCAGCTTTCCTTACAAGATTTACGGGCCATTCCATTTGTAGGTGCATGGAGCCAAATGAAGCAAAATGTTACCGGATATTATGGTGTAGGAACAGCATTGAAGCGCATGGAAGAAAAGGGATTGATGCCCGAGTTAAAAGCACTTTACCAGCGGTCTGCTTTTTTCAGGACCTTGATTGATAACTGTGAGATGGCGATGAAAAAATGTTTCTTTCCATTGACAGCATTTTTAGCGAATCATCCCAAATACGGAGAATTGTGGAGAAGCATTGAAGGTGAATTTGAGTTGACTCAAAAATACATCCTCATGCTTTCCGGTAATACGGAACTCATGGCCAATTATCCCATTGAGCAGCTTTCGATTCAAACCCGCGAGAGGATTGTTTTGCCCATCACTACCATCCAGCAATTTGCCATTACCAAGGTAAGAGAAATGGAGGAGAGCAACCTGCAGTCTGATTTGAGGAAGAGTTATGAAAAGCTGGTCATGCGTTGTTCATTCGGCATCATCAATGCAGGAAGAAACTCTGCCTAGGACTTTTCCAAGGCTGATCGCTTCATCTCTGCTGCCTTGGTTTTTCCCAAGTATTCCTCAATGAGGTTGTGGATGAGGTAGATCAGTGGTGTGCAAAGAATGGCAACAACAAACTTGTAGATATAACCGGTGAGCCCTATGGCGGTTACCCTTGGAAAAGAAAATCCAAGCGAAAAATACAGGTATATATAGGCCACGCAGAAAGTGTCGATCAATTGGGAAATCAGCGTTGAAAGGGTTGCCCTCATCCAAATGCCTTTTTCTCCGGTAATGATCTTGATCTTTTTGAAAACAGAAGCATCGGCCATTTGCCCTACCAAAAAGGCGGTAAGAGAGGCAAAAATAATGCTCATGCCTTGTCCCAACACCTGCGCATAGCCCGCTTGCATGTCAGGCACCCCATTGACTTTTTGTGATCCAGTCCAATAGCTGTCAGGAGCAAGATGAATGGCGCTATAAAAAACCAGAAAAGCAAAGCCAATGATAGCGGCAGTTAGGATGGACAAAAACCGGACACCACGAAAGCCATAGTATTCATTGATGATGTCTGTCATGATAAATACAATGGGCCATGTCAGGGTTCCTGCTGAAAGGGTAAATCCAAGTCCGGATTCTCCGAACAAGGTAAGGTTGGCAGGAGCCATGCCCAAGGTTTGCTCTAAAGAAAAAAGTTTGACACCCACTACTTCTGCAATCAGGGTATTGGCAATAAAAAAGCCGCCGAGGATGAGAAAAAGTCTGGTTGGTTTGTCTTTGATGATTGAGTGAATCATGTTGGTTATGGTTTATTCGTTGATGTGTTCGCGGTGAACCCTTTTTTCGAATTTTTCAAATAGCCAGGTGATCAATACCAGGATGATGGTAATGGAAATGGGAATCAAATAAAAATTACAACCAATCAGGATGCTGATACCACTGTTGGCCCAAATGAATGCGGCAGTGGTTACACCGCTGACTTTCTGATCTGATTTAACAATAGCCCCTGCGCCCAGGAATCCAATGCCGGTGGCAATTTGTCCAATGATTCTTGATGGATCTACTGTTGGGTGTATTTCAGCCAGATGGAAACCGATGGATGCATAGATCGTGCATCCTACGCTGATGAGGATATTGGTTCTGATGCCCGCCGGCCTGTGCTTGATCTCCCTTCCATATCCAACGATGAATCCGCAAAGCGTTGCTGTCAACACCTGTGGGAGCAGTCTTTCCAGCAGAAATGAATGTTCGGATGAGAAAAATTGCATAATTATTGATTTTGGCAGGGAAACGATAGTAGTTTGAAGGTAATGAAATACTTGGTTCAGTCTGAATACCGATTTCTCTTTACCTTTGTAAAAATTCTTTTATGAACATTTTTGTAGCCGGACTTCCTTACGATCTTGATGATGCCGAATTGATGGAGATCTTTGAAAAGTTTGGAGAGGTGAAATCAGCTAAGGTTGCAATGGACAGGGAAACCGGTAAAAGCCGCGGCTTTGCATTTGTTGATATGCCAGTAAAAGAAGAAGCCATGGATGCCATTGAAAACCTCAATGATATTTCCCTTGGTAAAAAACCCCTGGTGGTAAAAGCGGCTGAAGAAAGGCCTTCCGGTGGTGGTGGAGCCAATCGCAGGCCAAGTGGTGGCGGTGGTTATGACCGCGGTGGAGCTGGCGGTGGTGGATACGATCGTGGCCCCAGGAGGTATTAGTTTTCTCTTTATCAATCTGCGGTATTCTGTTATATTGCAGTATGAATACAATTCAAAAATCATTGGCAATGGCATTTCTGGCCGTTGCCTCTTTTTTTTCTTCGGGTGCCCAGGATGTTCAGCTCATTCCATATCCTGAAAAGGTAGTGAAAGGCAAGGGTGATTTCATCATCACCCCTCAGACGGTTCTGGTCGTATCTGATGCATCTTCTTCAATGCTTTCAGCCCTGTCACCATTGAATGAAAAGTTTGCAAAAGCTGCAGGTTTTCAATTGAAGGTTTCCAAGGGGGCACCCAAATCCAATTTTATTGCTTTTGACATTGATCAAGCACTCACCAAATCCGGAGCATATTCCATCAACGTGCTTTCAGAAAAAGTATTGGTCAGCGCAACAGATCCTTCAGGTCTTTTCTATGCTGTACAATCCCTGTTGCAGTTGCTTCCTCCAGCAATTGAAAGCGATGGGTTGATGGGCCGTCAGCAATGGGCTATGCCGGTTGTGGCCATACAGGATGCCCCAGCATTTGAGTACAGGGGACTGATGATTGATGTAGCCAGGCATTTCCAGCCCATGTCATTCCTTAAAAAGATGGTAGACTTGATGGCCATGCAGAAAATGAACAGGTTGCATTTGCACTTGGTGGATGACCAGGGCTGGAGAATTGAGATCAAAAAATATCCCAAGTTGACTGAAGTGGGCGGGAGAAGAAATGGTACCCTGGTGGACAAGTATCCTGGCAAAGGCAACGATAACAAGCCATATGAAGGATTCTACACCCAGGCAGAGATCAAAGAATTGGTGGCCTATGCATCAAAAAAATTCATCACCATCATCCCTGAAATAGAATTACCTGGTCATAGCAGTGCGGCCATAGCAGCATATCCTGCCCTGAGTTGTTTTCCTGGTGAGACCAGCGTGGTCAATGATAACATGGTTGCGGCAAAGTCCATTCAACTATTGAAAACACCGGGAACAAAAGTCGTCCAGGAAACCTGGGGAGTTTTCACAGATGTACTCAGCCCCACGGATTATACGTTTCAATTCATGAATGATGTGCTGGACGAGGTCATGGATCTATTTCCATCAAAATACATCCATATCGGTGGTGATGAATGCCCGAAAGATGCCTGGAAACGTTCCGCTTTTTGTCAGGAGATGATCAAAAAATACAACCTGAAAGATGAACATGGGCTCCAGAGTTATTTTATACAACGCATCGAAAAGCATATCAACAGCAAGGGGCGAAGCATCATTGGCTGGGATGAGATCCTGGAAGGTGGCCTGGCCCCCAATGCTGGAGTCATGAGCTGGCGTGGAACCCAGGGCGGCATTGAATCTGCAAAGCAAGGGCATGATGTGGTCATGACTCCAGACAGCCATTGTTACCTTAATTTTTACCAATCGGAAGACCAGACAGATTCCATTGCGTGGGGAGGATTTCTGCCCTTAAAAAGGGTATATGGCTATGAACCCATTCCTGCTGAATTGAATGCCGAACAAGCAAAATACATCAAAGGAGTACAGGGAAATCTTTGGACAGAGTACATCAAGTCATCATCCCTTGCTGAGTACATGCTGTTTCCAAGGGCTGTTGCTTTGGCAGAAGTGGGCTGGACAAAGCAAAAGCCAGGGTTTGATCATTTTACAACCCGTCTGATTCCCTATCTGAAGCGCTTGGAAAACCATGGTGTAAACTACTCAAGACACATGTATGATATTGGTTTGAAAAGCCAATATGATCCTGCAAGCAATACCGTAAAAGTGAGTGTTGATGGGGTGTCTGACAAGAAAAATCTTTTTTATTCAGTAACAGGTCCGCAAGGGGAGGTTGTTAAAAAACCATATGATCAACCCATTACCATCAATGCTGCTGCCAAACTGGAAATTGCTGCCATGGTGGAGGGGGATGTTGTGGACAAGCGTACAGCATTTTTCAATATCAACAAGGCCACAGGAAGGAAATTGAGCTTGTCGATCGATCCCGCACCCCAATATGGAAAAGGTGGTCCATCCGCCCTGATCAATGGCATCATGGGAAGCCTGACCCGGTTCAATGATGATGAATGGTTGGGATGGAATGGCAAAGATTGCGAAGGCATTTTGGATCTTGGCAGGGAAGAGGAAATTAAAAAAATCAACCTCCGGTTTTACAAAGCCCCTTCCAGCTGGATTTACATGCCTTCCTCGATAAAAATATCGGTTTCTGATGATGGGTTGGTATATAAGGAAATAGCTGTCAAAAACAATCCGGATACAGGCCAGATGGGGGTTCAGACCCATATCTTTTCCTTTGATGCCATCAAAACCAGGTATGTCAAAATAAATGCTGCCAACAACGGTATCATCAAGCCAGGTTTTCCTGGTCAAGGTTATCCTGCATGGTTGTTTGTGGATGAGGTGGTTGTTGAATAAGCTTTTTGTATATATTTGCACCTCTCGGGGAATTAGCTCAGTTGGTAGAGCGCTTGCATGGCATGCAAGAGGTCACCGGTTCGAATCCGGTATTCTCCACAAAGCCAATACATTGTATTGGCTTTTTTTGTATTTTAATTCTATACTTAAAGTCCTGAAAAAACTTTGAATTAACTTTACGCAATGCAAAAGACCACGAACGCAAAGCCTACTTGGGCCTACAATTCAAACTACCCTGGCATTGATGATTTGATTAACAAAGCGAAAAGCAGGATTCCGCGTTTTGCTTTTGAATACCTCGATGGAGGATGCAATGAAGACGTAAACCTGCAAAAGAATACAAATGAGTTGAGGGAAGTGGAATTACTTCCCTATTACCTCAGTGAACATACAGGTTCGAGCCTTTCTACAGAATTATTTGGGCATACTTATGATGCTCCATTTGGTGTTTCCCCAATCGGTTTGCAGGGTCTGATCTGGCCCAATGCACCAGAAATATTGGCCAAGGCCGCTGTCAAGCACAATCTTCCTTTTATCCTCAGCACGGTTACGACTTCCAGCATTGAACGCATTGCTGAAATTACCGAGGGAAAAGCTTGGTATCAGTTGTATCATCCTGCAGAAAATGCATTGAGGGATGATATACTCAACCGATTGGAGGCTTCAGGATATGATGTCTTGGTTTTGCTTTGCGATGTTCCCTCTTTTGGATTTCGACCACGGGATATCCGCAATGGATTGGCCATGCCGCCAAAGATGACGATTAAAAATATTTTGCAGATCATGGGAAGGCCAACCTGGGCCTTAAATACCTTGTATCATGGTACACCAGGTTTTGCTACATTGAAACCCTACACTCCAAAGGGGCTGAACATGAGTCAGTTGGGTCAATTCATGAACAAGACTTTTGCTGGAAGGCTTAATCCTGAAAAGATTGCTCCCATCCGCGAAAGGTGGAAAGGGAAAATCATATTGAAAGGATGTGCTACTGTGGAGGATGCAGACATGGCAGTTGCTTTGGGCATCGATGGATTGCTGGTTTCAAATCACGGCGGAAGACAGATTGATGCAGGTCAATCCGCGATTAAATCACTTGGGCCAATCGTTGATAAATACAAGGGGAAAATTAAAGTGATGATGGACAGCGGTATCCGAACCGGTCCAGACATTGCCCGGACAATCGCCTCTGGTGCTGATTTCACCTTCCTTGGTCGATCATTCATGTATGCTGTAGCGGCGTTGGGAAATGAAGGGGCTGATCACATGATGGGCATGTTAAAAACTCAACTTTACCAGGTCATGGATCAGGTTTGTTGCAAGCAAGTAGAGGATTTGCCCAATCACTTGGTAAAATAAAAGGCATCCCATGAAAATTTTAATATTGGATGGGTATACTTTGTTTCAGGAAGATATCGCCTGGACTTCCCTAAACTCTTTTGGCGATATTGTTTTTCATGAACGTACCAGCCGGGAGAATTTATCTTCATTAGACAAGGATGTTGATGTGCTCATCACCAATAAAGCCTTGGTAGGAAATCCTGAACTGGAATATTTCAAACAACTGAAACTGGTGGTGGTGTCTGCAACAGGATACAATTGTGTCGATATAAAGGCTTGTACAGCGGCAGGAGTAACTGTTTGTAATGTGCCAGCTTATGGAACATTTTCCGTGGCACAGCATGCATTGTCCATGCTTCTTCATTACAGCAATCAGGTCGCAGTGCATGATCAGTCCGTCAGAAATGGAGATTGGTCTTCTCACAAGGATTGGACCTATACCCTGACACCAATCCGAGAGTGGCATGGAAAGACCTTGGGCATCATCGGCATGGGCAGTATAGGATCATGTTTTGCAAACATGGCCGAAAGCCTGGGCATGCAAATTATTTATCATCATACAAGAGACCTTCATTTGCCGAATCGCCGTTTTGTGGATCTTGACACGCTTGCCAAATCCGCTGATGTGATCAGCCTTCATTGCCCGCTCAATGAAGGAACGGATAAGCTTATCAATGATAGGTTTTTATCTCATATGAAGTCTGATTCCGTTTTGATCAATACCTCGAGAGGGGGGCTGATTGATACAATCGCATTGAGAAAAGCGCTGATGGAGAAAACAATTGCAGCAGCATTGCTGGACGTTTTGGAAAAGGAGCCACCGCCCGCTGACCATCCCTTGATCGGATTGCCCAATGCGATCATTACCCCACATATTGCCTGGATAAGTCTCGAAGCTAGAAAAAGAATCTTTACTACCATTTTGGAAATTCTTG
This sequence comes from uncultured bacterium, assembly GCA_903894575.1. Classification (GTDB taxonomy): domain Bacteria; phylum Bacteroidota; class Bacteroidia; order Chitinophagales; family Chitinophagaceae; genus Pollutibacter. The sequence goes on along the minus strand of CAITQQ010000040.1, from coordinate 6,685 downwards.
AAAAGTACAAGCTTGGAGCGCTCATGAATCAAGTAAATTGACCCTTTTGAGGAATAAATCAGCTGTTAATCTGTCTTTTTGTTAACTTTTTTCAATTCTAGATGAAAATTTGAACAAATAAAGAAGCCTGATGTTTTGACAGTTCTGTGATACTTTTTCAATTGAACTTTAATTAGTTTCGCAGACTCTCAAGCATTCTTATTAATCATAAACCAAAAACCTTCTACATGAGAAAATTCCTATTTCTGGTAGCAAGCTTCGCTATGTTGACCATGGCTTCGTTTGCCCAAGGCAACAGGACCGTCAAAGGTAAGGTCTCCGACTCCCAAGGAAATCCATTATCTGGGGTTTCTGTCAGAGGAGGAAACGCTGGAACCTCTACTGATGCGTCCGGTAGCTTTTCCCTTTCACTGCCTGCTTCAGTGAAAAGCCTTTCTTTCAGTTCAGTTGGCTTCTCAACACTGAGCAAGTCTATCTCAGGAAACGCAATGGATGTTAAAATGACCCAAGAAAATGCCGCTCTTTCTGAAGTGGTTGTTGTGGGTTATGGCACGCAAAAGCGTTCTGACCTTACCGGTGCAGTAGCGACAGTCAAGGCTCCGGACATTGAAAACAAGCCCTTTTCTTCAGTGGATAAAATCCTGCAGGGACAAGTTGCCGGTCTCCAATCCGTAGCATCCTCAGGTCAGCCAGGTGCAAACCAGGCCATCCTCATCAGGGGCGCCAGTTCAATTTCTGCAAGTACCTCACCTCTTTGGGTTGTAGATGGTATTCCATTGAATACCGGAGATGCCGCTCGTCTTCAAACAACATCAAATTTGTTGAGCACGCTCAATCCAAATGATATTGAAAGCATTACAGTTTTGAAAGATGCTGCTTCTCAATCAATCTACGGAAGCCGTGCTGCCAATGGGGTTATCGTTGTAACCACTAAAAAAGGAAAGGCTGGAAAAACACGCGTAAGGTTTGATTCAGAAGTTGGATCAAGCGATATCGCCTATTTCAATGAAATGTATCGCCCTCTCAATGCACCTGAGTATGTTGCTTTGACCAAAGAAGGTCTTGTAAATGCTGGGTATACCCAAGCAAATATTGATGCAACCATCGCTGGTCTTGGCGGTACAAGTGGTGTTGATTTCAATTGGTTGGATGCCATCAGCAAAACATCCCCACAGCAACAGTACAATGTCACCATGGATGGTGGTAATGAAAAGACTACTTTCTATTTGTCAGGTGGACAGTTTGCCCAAGATGGAACTACACTCAACTCAAAGCTCAAAAGATACAGTGGAAACATCCGTTTGACCCACAAGTTAAATGATCGTTTGAATATCAATTTCAACCTCAATGGTGGAAATGTGAGCCAACGTGCTCCGCTTGCTGGCGGCTCTTTTGGAAACCCTGTGCTTTCTGCTTATTTCTTGAGGCCAACCCATAGTGCTTATAACCCTGACGGGTCTTTCAATCTTGTGAGTACTCAATTGGGTGGACTTCACAATACGATAGCGCTGTCTGAAATTGACAAAAGATACCTTCGTCAATTCAGTTTAAGAGGATCTCTCTCAGCTGACTACCGGATTCTCGACAACCTTAAGTTTAAAACCGCATACGGCTCCGATTACAATGTTTTGGAAGAAGACCAGTACAACAATCCATTGCATGGAGATGGTGCAGCTTCAAACGGAAGGGCTTATTCTTACTATACCCGTTATTTCAACTGGGTTTGGACCAACACGCTTGATTGGAACCAAAGTCTTTTGAAAAATGGAGACCTGATGTTGAATGCACAGGTAGGTTATGAAAGCCAAGAATCACAGGGCTATTTTGGTTCTTTACAAAACCAACAGTTTCCTCCAACATTGGCGCTTACATGGCCTGCATCTGGTGCCAGCCCAACCACTGCGAGTGCTTCAATCTCTGAGTATACCTTCACATCAACTTTCGCTTCCGGTAACCTGAACTACAAGAACAGGTATGTTGTGTCAGGAAGTTTCCGACGTGACGGTTCATCACGTTTTGGTCCGAAGAACAAATATGGTAACTTCTGGTCAGTGGGTGGAAGCTGGAATGTAGACAATGAAGCATTTATGCAGAATGTGAAATTGATCTCTCAACTTAAGCTCAGGGGTTCATATGGTGTCAACGGTAACGCAGGTATTGGAAACTACGATTGGGCTCCTTCTTATGGATATGGTGCCAACTATAACCAACAACCAGGTAGTGCACCCGGTAATGTAGGTGATTCAAGCCTTACATGGGAGTTGAACAAGCCCCTTGATTTGGGTCTTGATGTCAGCATTTTGAACAACCGTGTGAATGTATCATTTGATTGGTACAAGCGTACCTCTGAGGATCTGTTGTTGGGTGTTCAATTATCCCGTACAACTGGTTTCAGCAGTACCACGAGGAATACAGGTTCAATGAGCAATAAGGGTGTGGAAATTACATTGAATATTGTTCCAGTGAAAACCAAAGATTTCACCTGGACTGTTGATTTTAATTTTGCGGCAAACAAGAACAAGATTCTTTCGTTGCCTAATGGAGCTGACATTGCTTCAGGAAATCAAATCATCCGTCAGGGACAGTCATTGTATTCTTATTTCTTGAGAAACTACGCTGGTGTTGATCCTGCCAACGGAGATCCACTTTGGTATGCTGATACCACCTTGAAAGCCAAGACCAATGTATATCCTGGTGCAATCTCCAGAACAATTTCTGGGAATAGTCTTCCGAAATATTTTGGATCCTTTACCAATACTTTCAATTACAAAGGTTTCAGTCTCGAGTTCCAATTGTATTACAACCTTGGAAATTATCTCTATGATTCTTGGGGAAGTTATTACCTCGGATCTGGCTTTGGTGGTACCTACAACAAGGTGCAACGCCAGTTGGACAGATGGACTGCTGCCGGCCAGGTGACAGATGTTCCAAAATATGTTTATGGTGGCAACAAGAGCTTCCAAAGTGCATCTACTTTCTATCTTGTAAAAGGTGATTTTGTACGTTTGAGGAACCTGCAGTTAGGATATTCACTTCCCAAGTCGGTGCTTTCCAAGCTAAAGATTGGCAATGCGTTTTTCTATACAAGGGGAGCCAATTTGTATACTTGGGTTAAGGACAAGAAAATGCCTTTCGATCCTGAACAAGGAACAGGAAGTGCAACCAACCTTAACGTGTTTATTCCCAAGACTGTTACTGTGGGCTTGAACGTTACATTTTAACCTAAATTAAAATTCAAATTATGAATCAGATAAAAAAACCAATTTGGATTCTTCTGCTGGCGGGCGTTGCCACGTTCTCGTCTTGTAAGAAGGAATTCCTTGAGTTGAATTCTCCTACCTCTTTGGTACCGGCCATTGCCCTGGGAAAAGAAGCAGATCTTTTGGTTGCATTGAGGGGTGCTTATGCATCACTCAGGAACGTAGACCACATGGGTAGGACTGTTCCGATGATTGGAGATATCATGGCTGACAATGCGTATCAGTCTACACTCAATACCAATCGCTATACCTTGTTCAACAACTATACCTACAATACACTTGATGGTAATGTTGCAGGTCTTTGGTCTGCTGCTTACAACACCATCCTGAGGTGTAACAATGTTATCAATGCTTCCATTACACCAAATACTGCAAATGTTGATCAATACAAAGGTGAAGCTTATGCAGTTCGCGCACTCTGTTATTTCAACTTGGTAAGGTATTTCAGCAAACCTTTCAGCGAAGATCCTAATGCTTTGGGTGTTCCTATTGTGACTACTTACAATCCAGATGATAAGCCAACCCGTGCCAAAGTCAGCGATGTATATAACTTGATGATTGCTGATCTTGAAAAAGCCTATTCACTGATGACGAAGTACACCAACTCTTCTCAATTCAGTAAATACGCAGCAAAGGGTTTACAGGCTAAGGTTTACTTGACAAAAGGAGACAATGCAAATGCTTTGACAGCTGCTTTGGATGTCATCAACAATGGTGGATTTACTGCACTAACTGCTGCCACGCATGCTTCTTATTGGGCTAACTCAACAGTAACCACATCAAAGCTTGAAACATTGATGGAGGTATCATCGGATGCAACAGCCAACCTCGCCTTTGATGCATTGTCTTATTTGTACAGCCAGGCAGGTAACTATGGTGACTATCTTGCAACCGATGATTTGATTTCCAAGTATGCTGCAACTGATGTAAGGCTTGGGCTTTATCCTAGGGTCACACGCTCTGGTGTTCAGGTATTTTCAGTAAATAAATATCCAGTTATCTCTGGAGATTACAGTGATACTAAGGTACTCCGTTTGAGTGAAATGTATTTAATCGCTGCCGAAGCCTCTGTTTCAACCAACGAAACAAATGCAAAGACTTACCTCAACTTCATCACCAGCAGAAGGAATGCAACTGCAATCACTTCAACTGGTGCGACATTGCGTAATGACATCATCCAAGAGCGCAGAAAAGAACTTGCGTTTGAAGGTGACAGATACATGGACATGTTGCGATTGAAAGTGGATGTAGTGCGTGGCGCCAATTATCCTGTTGCTGCCCGCAGTTTCCCGGTTTCTAATTTCAGGAGGCAGTTGCCCTTGCCTCAAAGTGAGTTAGATGCAAATGCGAACATACGTTCTCAGCAAAACCCCGGTTACTAATATTTAATTTTACAATTCTCAAGGCTGCGATTTATCGCAGCCTTTTTTTATACTTTCATGTAAATTTATCATCATGTTCATTCGTTTGACCCTGGTCGCGATTTCTTTTATGTGCTTATCCTCTCTGTTTTCACAGGTGCAGATCCAGGATCCGCTCAGTGGGAAGTTACTCAGCGTTTCCAAATATGGTGGCATCAGTGGGAATCCTTTTTTAAATGATCGATGGATGAATGGGGATGTAACAATCAGAAAAGGAGTATATGCAAATATTTTATTGAAGTATGATGCTTATTCTAATGTTCTTTATTTTAACAGGAATGACGAATTGTTTGAATTTGAAGATGAAGTGATCTCATTTGTATTCAAGCCTAATCGTGAGGATGCTTCCACATATCAATTTTTCGTCAAAGGCTTGGAATGTGTTGATGTAAAGAGAAATCAATTTTTACAAGAATTATACCAAGGTAAGTCTGGATTTTACAAGGCTACCTTTGTGTTTCTCTCAGAAATGAACAAGATCAACGAAGGAACCGTTAAAAGCTTTCAAAAGGCAGTAAAGTATTATATGAAGAGTGATGGTAAAATGCAGCAGGTCATATTGAACAAGAAAGATGTTCTTGCTTTATTTGGGGAGAAGAAGATCCTTGTAGAGACCTATGCAACAGCTGCAGGCTTGTCGTATAAAAAGGAATCAGATGTTTCAAAAATAATCCGATATTTTGATACAATTCAATAGTGGTATGGGCAAATTGCTTTGTCGATGTTTTTTCCCTACCATCAGATTAATTATAAACTATTTCACTTTACATAAATCCCAACTCCAGCTTTGCCTCTTCACTCATTAAGTCTTTTGTCCATGCAGGAGACCATGTAATTTCTACGAAAACATCATTGATGCCCTCAATCTCCCTAATTTTTTGATCTACTTCGTGGGGTAGGGATTGTGCAGCAGGACAGCTGGGTGCTGTAAGTGTCATGATGATTTGTACATTGTTGATGGGCACAACATTGACTTCGTAAATCAAGCCAAGCTCCCAGATATTCACAGGCAACTCAGGATCAAAAACGGTTTTGATCTTTTCGATGACTTCTTGCTTTATTTGTTCTTCTGTCTTCATTTTATATTTTTCCTAAAACCCTCATCCCTTATCCCTTTTCCCTCATCCCAAAACACCCGCATCCAACTTCATCTGTTTGATCATCGCTCTCAATCCATTTGATCTGGTCTGGGCAAGATGAGAACTCAAACCAATGGTATTGATGAAATCCAGCGGAGCATATACAATTTCTTTGGCAGGTTGTCCATTCAATACCGTGATCATCAATCCCACCAATCCCCTGACGATGATCGCGTCACTGTCTCCTTCGAAATACACAAGGCCATCCTTGGCAAATGAATGAATCCAGACGCTGGACTGGCAACCTTTGATTTTGTATTCTTCTGTTTTAAAAGCAGGATCCAAGGGTTGCAATTTCTTGCCAAGGTCTATCAGGTACTCATACTTTTCCTCCCATGTTTCAAAGAGAGAAAAATCATCAATGAGTTCCTGTTCTATATTTTTTATGGTCTTGTGATGGCTCATTATAAAAGCATCTTCAAAGATTTGTTAAGGGCCTGTATCAACAGATCAATTTCTTCAAGCGTATTGTATGCAGCAAAGGAGGCCCTGGTAGTACCTACAATCCCAAGCCTGTGCATGAGCGGTTGTGTGCAATGATGGCCAGTTCTGACTGCAATACCCTGGTTGTCGAGCAGGATGGCAAGGTCTTGAGGGTGAACACCATCAATCACGAAAGAAATTACACTCACTTTATTTTTTACATCGCCGATGATGCGCAATCCTGCAATATCTTTTAATTTGGCTGTGGCATATTCCAGCAGCATTTCTTCATGTTTTCTGATGGCAGGCTTTCCAATACTCTTGATAAAGTCAATGCCTGCTTTCAGTGCAATAACATCTGCAATATTGGGAGTTCCCGCTTCAAATTTAAATGGAAGTTCATTGTAGGTGGTGTGTTCAAACCTGACTTCTTTGATCATCT
>CAITQQ010000039.1 GCA_903894575.1 uncultured bacterium | reverse complement strand
GGTTTTCCATCCACACTGATGATGCCAATCAATGCATGTTGCTTGCCTGTCCAATGTACTGTTGTTGATGCATTCAAGGCATCAGTGGGAGACCAGACACTGAAATAAGGGTCATGTGTTACCAAAGGGTAAGAGGGCATTCTTTTCACCTGGCTGGTTGCGAAGGCGAACAGTTGAATTCCAATGATGGCCAGCAATATTTTTTTCATCAATCATGCTTTATGTTCCTTACAATTTAATGCATCGGCTGATAAATGCAATAGTTTTCATTATTTTGGTTGCTCAAAGACAAACATGAAAGCTATTGTATGCCAGACCCCCGGTAGTTTTGAATTGATTGAAAAAGAAATGCCAGCACCAGCACCTGGATTTTCCATTATTCAGATCAGGCGCATCGGTGTTTGCGGAACGGATCTACATGCCTTTGCAGGCAACCAGCCTTTCTTTAGTTACCCAAGGGTATTGGGCCATGAGCTGGCTGCTGAATTTGTTGAAGGAGATGCAGAAGGTTTTGTAAAAGGGGAGGCCCTGACCATTGTTCCTTACTTCAACTGTGGCAATTGTATTGCCTGTAGAAATGGCAAGCCCAATTGCTGCACGGCCATCAAGGTTTTCGGGGTACATATTGATGGTGGAATGGCCGCCTATGTATCCGTGCCTTCCAATGCACTGGTAAAAAGTGGTGGCCTCTCACTGGACCAGTTGGCCTTGGTTGAGCCACTGGCCATTGGTGCCCATGCGGTGACTCGTGCCGAGGTTAAACCCGGTGAAAAAATATTGGTTGTAGGTGCAGGACCCATAGGAATTGGATTGGTGTTGTTCGCCCAAATGGCAGGTGCAGAAGTAGTTTTGATGGATACCAATGATGAGAGGCTTCAATTCTGTCGAAGTCATTTTGCTGTTTCAACCACCATCAATCCGCTGCAGCAAGACGCAATGGCCATGTTGAAGGAGTTTACATCAGGAGACATGCCGAGTGTCGTCATTGATGCAACAGGAAACCAAAGGGCCATCAACAATGCATTTGCCTACATGTCTCATGGTGGCAAATACATCCTTGTAGGGTTGCAGCTTGGAGAGATTTCTTTTAGCCATCCAGAATTTCACAAGCGCGAGGCAACACTGATGAGCAGCCGCAATGCAACCAAGACTGATTTCAGTCATGTCATGGCTGCCATTGCAAGTGGTCAAATTGATCCCTTGCCCATGATTACCCATCGACTTATGTTCGATGAAGTAATGAGTAAATTTTCAGAACTTTCTGACCCATCGAACAAAGTTGTGAAAGCCATGATTGATTGCTGATGGCTTCTGAAAAGAACTACCTTCGCGCAGTGATTTACATCAAGCTGATTCTTGTAGCGATCATGTGGGGCGGCACTTTCATTGCCACCCGAATGGCATCGCAGGTATTTGAACCTTTTACAGGTGCATCCTTCCGCTATGCTTTTGCGCTCGTTTTCATGATACCCCTGATGTTGATGAAAGACAAAACTTCCTTGCGCATCAACAAAAAACAATTCCTTCAATTGCTGGTATTGGGCAGTACAGGCATTTTTGCTTACAGTTTTTTCTTTTTCAATGGAATGAAGAGGGTGGAGGCAAGCCATGGTTCACTCATTGTTGCCTTGAATCCTGTACTGGTCATGTTGATTTCATCCCTTTTCGGTAAAGAACGGATCAATCGCATACGCATTGCAGGTGTACTTCTTTCTTTGGCAGGAACTGCGATTGTTATTGCAAGGGGTGATATTTTTTCATTGTTCACCACCTTTACTTGGGGAGATGCGTTCATGCTCGGATGCCCCATCTCCTGGGCCTTTTACACATACTTTGCAAAAGATGCTCTCAAGACAACCACTCCTTTACAAGCATCTACCTGGGCCATTCTCCTGGGCTTTTTGATGATCCTTTTCTTTGTTCCCTTTGAGTCCTATCCCACAAAAGTGGATGGGACGGTTTGGCTGGCACTTGCTTATCTAGGTATTTGTGGATCAGTGCTGGGCTTTGTTTGGTATTATGAGGGGATCCAAAAAATCGGACCTGTCAAGACCTCCGCGTTCAATAACCTGATTCCGATTTTTGCGATGATACTGTCTGTATTAGTGCTCGGTGAGACCATTCATGGATATACCTTGTATGGCTCCGCCATGGTGATTGGAGGGGTTTTCCTCATCAACCGCTTCTAGTCAGTTCGTTCTGCCAGGATATATTTTCAGGGCCTCTTCCAGACAATCCATGGCCTGATCAATGTCTTCATTGTTGATTACATACGCAAGCCTTACCTCATTTTTTCCCAATCCTTTTGTTTCGTAAAACCCACTGGCTGGAGCAAGCATGACTGTCTGATTGTTGTACGAAAATGATTCAAGCAACCATTGGCAGAAACGATCTCCATCATCAATGGGCAGCCGCGCAATGACGTAGAATGCGCCTCCTGGTGTAGGGCAGAAAACTCCTGGAATCGCATTCAGTCTTTTAACCAATAGATTCCTGCGAGACAGGTATGCTGCCTTTGGTTCGTCGAAATATGCTTCAGGAAGATCCACTGCAGCCTCTCCAAGGATTTGGGCGAGGCCTGGAGGACTCAGCCTTGCCTGGGCAAACTTCATGGCGGCCAGGTACACTTCCTTGTTTTTGCTGATGAAGGCACCTATCCGGGCACCACAGGCGGAGTATCTTTTGGAAATGGTATCCATGAGAATGACCTGCTCTTGTATTTTTTCCAGTTGCATCGCACTGGTATAGGTTCCTTCGTAACAAAACTCCCTGTATGCCTCATCAGAGAACAGAAAAAGACCATGCCTCAGGCAAATGTCTTCCAGTTGTTCCATCTCAGCCTTGCTGTAGAGGTAGCCGGTAGGGTTGTTGGGATTGCAGATGAGAATTGCCTTGGTTTTTGGCGTAATGCATTTTTCAAATTCAGCGATGGGAGGAAGGGCAAATCCGTTTTCTATGTGAGAAGTAATAGGAACAATGTTGACCCCAGCCATCACAGCAAATCCGTTGTAGTTGGCGTAAAAAGGTTCAGGAATGATGACTTCATCCCCTTCGTCCAGACAGGCCATCATGGCAAAAACAATGGCCTCACTTCCTCCGGTGGTGATGATGATTTCACCGGCATCCAATTGGATACCTACTTTTTCGTAGTAGCTGACAAGTTTTTTGCGGTAGGATTCATTGCCTGCGCTATGGCTGTAAGCCAATACCTTGATATCTGCATGCCTGACTGCTTCCAGCACAGAGGGAGGTGTTTCAATATCGGGCTGACCAATATTCAGGTGATGTACTTTTACCCCTCTTTTTTTTGCTTCTTCTGCAAATGGCACAAGCTTCCTGATGGGTGAGGCGGGCATCTGTTCGCCCCTGCTGGATGGTTTTAACATGCTGTAAATTTAGGTAAATTGGTTTCAAAGAGAACAATACGTAAATTCGATTTGCGTTATAGATCTACCATGATTAAACATTTTTCAATATTCATGTTTTTTGTTGTTCTGTCTTTACCGGCGATGTTGTCTGCACAGACCATCGATGCTGGCAAAAAAAAGGACAAGATTGCTGTAAAGGAAACTTCGTTTGATTTCGGAAAAATCATGCAGGGGAAGCCTGTATTTCATGATTTTCAAGTCACCAATCTGGATAGCTCACCCTTGGTGATCGACAATGTTCAGGCCTCCTGCGGTTGTACCACACCGGAATGGAGCAGGGAGCCCATAGCCCCTGGCGGAACATCCATCATCAAAGTTGGGTATAATTCAGCCGCACCCGGATATTTTGAAAAGACCATTACCTTGATGTATGCAGAGGGGATGACCGCTATGATAAGCATCAAAGGAACTGTCTGGAAGACTCCTGAACAGCCCGCCCCTTTTAACAAAAGCATTGCATTCCTTAAAGCTGCCAAGTTTTAGGAACCAAGAAAATACGCTAATTTTACAACACATAAAAAACAAGAAACAATGAAAAAAATAATTATTACGCTGATGATCTTGGCAACAGGTTTTTTTGCAGTTGCTCAAAATGCTGCCAAGAAAGCGGAAGACATGGTCAAATTCAAAGAGATCCGCCACAATTTTGGTAAGATCAAGCAAGGTGTTCCAGTTACCCATGATTTTGAATTCAGCAACATCGCCAGCGCTCCGGTCATCATTGAAACAGCTTCTGCTTCATGTGGATGCACTACGCCAACCTGGCCTCAACAGCCTGTAATGGCTGCCAAGACAGATAAAATCAAGGCTGGTTTCAACGCAGCTGCTCCTGGTCCTTTCGAGAAAACAGTTTTCGTAAAGATCAAAGGTGTCGATGCACCGTTCGAACTTAAAATTGCTGGTGAGGTGGTTCCTGCTTCAGACTTTGACAAGGCAGTAAAGAAATAAGTAAATCTTTTACAATTTGTATTGCGGCAGGTCATTGACCTGCCGCTTTTTTATTTCCCAAATCAGTGGGTTTTGCCCAGATATTTGAGGTTTGTCCCCATAGGCTGGGTGTTGATTTTTTATTAACAAAATTGGTTAGTTTTGTCGCATGCAAGACACAGGAATCACTGAACAGCAGCTGGCTGATGAACTCTCCTTTGAGGCGTTCAGGCAGACGGTCATCAGCGATTATAGGATTGCATTTCAAAGCCGACAGGCCAGCCTGCTCGGCAGAAAAGAAGTCCTCACTGGGAAGGCGAAATTTGGGATTTTTGGAGACGGCAAAGAAGTTCCACAGGTGGCCATGGCAAAGTTTTTCAAGCCGGGCGATTTTTATGCTGGATATTACAGGGACCAGACTTTTGCACTGGCAACAGGTGCAGCAACACTGGGTCAGTTTTTTTCTCAACTCTACGCAGACCCCAACCCTGAACATGATCCTCACAGTGCCGGTCGGCAAATGAATTGTCATTTCTGCACGCCTTTCATTGATGAGCATGACAATTTTATCGATTTTACAAAGACCAAGAACCTGTCCTCTGGCTTGGCCCCAACAGCCGGTCATTTACCAAGAGCACTAGGCCTGGCCTATGCCTCAAAAATATACAGACATGCTCCCGTATTGGAGAACATGACAAGTTTTTCCAACCATGGAAACGAAGTCTGTTTCTGTACCATAGGAGATGCTTCTACAAGCGAAGGTCATTTCTGGGAAACCATGAATGCCGCTGCAGTATCCCAGGTTCCCCTGGCCGTTTTTGTTTGGGATGATGGATATGGGATCTCTGTGCCGAAAGAATTTCAAACTGTAAAAGCCTCTATTTCTGATGCCCTTTCTGGTTTTGAAAAATCCCGGGGTACCAATGGTATGCTGATTTACAAGGTAAAGGGTTGGGATTATGCGCAGCTTTGTGAGGTTTTTGAAGAAGGCATCACCATAGCCAGGAACGAACATATTCCAGTGCTTTTTCATGTTGATGAACTGACCCAGCCACAAGGGCATTCAACATCAGGAAGCCACGAAAGATACAAGTCCCCAGAGCGCTTGCAGTGGGAGCGTCAATGGGATTGTTTGGCAAAAATGCGCACCTGGATCATTGAAAATGGCCTGGCTTCCAATGAGGAAATTGAAATACTGGAAGACAGTTCCAGGGTTCATGTGAATGAATGCAGGCTTGCCAATTGGAAATTGTACGACAGCCCCATACAAGAGCAGAAGCAGAAAACTTTGGCTTTGATGGGAGAGGTCCTTTCCAGGATTGATGCTGAACAATTGAATTCCATTTACCAGGAGTTGTCCGACAATAGCCTCCCTTTCAGGCGCGACATCATGGTTGCCCTCCAGCGAACCATCCTACTCGCCGCAGACAAGGACCTGACTGCCCCCATCCTTGCCTACTATCAACAGCTCCAAGAAGAAAATAAAGCTTTGTACAACTCCAAGTTGTATGTAGATAATGCACTCAAGCCACTTCCAGTTGAACTTCCTCTTCCAACTTTTTCAGAGGATGCAGGGTTGATCAATGGCTATGAGATCCTGAACAGGTATTTTGACGAACTTTTTGCCACCAATCCTACCGTGGTGGCCTTTGGCGAAGACCTGGGTAAGATCGGTGATGTAAACCAGGGATTTGCAGGATTGCAGCAGAAGTATGGCGCAGAAAGAATATTCGATACCGGTATCAGGGAACTCACCATCATTGGTCAAGGCGTTGGAATGTCCATGCGCGGCCTGAGACCTATCGCTGAAATCCAGTACCTCGATTATCTCCTGTATGGATTACAGGTAATGAGCGATGATGCAGCCACCTTGCATTACCGGTCAGCAGGCAAACAGATTGCTCCCTTGATTGTCAGGAGCCGGGGCCATAGGCTGGAAGGGATCTGGCACAGCGGTTCACCCATGGGCCTCATGATCAATGCACTCAAAGGATTCCATTTCTGTGTTCCCCGCAGCATGGTACAGGCTGTTGGATTTTACAATACTCTCCTGGATGGAAAAACACCTGGCGTTGTTGTAGAATGTTTGAACGGATACCGCTTGAAGGAAAAATTGCCTGCAGATCTGCTGTCATACAAACTGCCACTGGGCATGCCCGAAACTGTTCGCGAAGGGGATGCCATAACCATCGTTTCGTATGGTTCAACCCTCAGGATTGTACAAGAAGCCGCAACAGTGCTAGCGATGACGGGTGTGGAAGCTGAAGTTATTGATGTGCAAACGCTTATTCCATTTGATACCAATCATCATATTGTCAAGTCTCTTCAAAAGACAAACCGAATCCTGTTTGTAGATGAGGATGTCCCCGGTGGTGCCACTTCTTTTATGTTCTCAGAAGTCATGGACAAACAAGGGGGATACAGATGGCTCGACGCTTCACCCCGTATACTCTGCTCACAGCCTCACCGTCCTGGTTACGGAAGTGATGGAGATTATTTCTCCAAGCCCAATACCGAAGACATTGTTGCCCTGGTAATGGAGATGATGGCCGAATAACAGGGTACTCAGCCCAAAAAAACAATCTTTTATCTTTTCTGATGATTACTTGAGGTTATGAAAAACCTTTTGGGTATCCTCGTCCTGTTCAAGACGATCCACAAGCTTTAATACTTCCTGTGCCTGTTCTTCATTCAATTCAACTACGGTATTCGGAATCCATTCAACCTCTGCGCTGAGGGTGTTTAGGTTTTTCTCCTCAAGTGCTTTTTGCATGTTGCCAAAATCATTGAAAGCACACCTGATCACAAATACATCTTCACCTGCATCATTGGTGCTTTCTCCCATTTCTTCCAGGCCAAAATCAATCAACTCCAACTCCAGATCATCGTGGTTAAGTCCTTCATTTTTCAGCTTGAAAACCCCCATTTTCTTGAACTGGAAACTTACACTACCGCTGGTACCCATTGCGCCATTTCCTTTGTTGAAATGCGATTTGATATTGGCAACGGTTCTTACATGATTGTCTGTAGCAGTTTCAACCAGAATGGCTACACCATGAGGTCCGTATCCTTCATACAGAATCTCCTCAAAGTTTTCCATGTCTTTTCCTTGTGCCCTTTTGATGGCAGCCTCAACCCTGTCCTTGGGCATGTTGACACTCTTCGCATTCTGGAAGCAACGGCGAAGAAATGGATTGGTACTTGGATCAGGTCCACCAGTTTTTACGGCGATGGCAATTTCTTTGCCAATCCTGGTGAACTGTTTGGCCATCCTGTCCCAGCGGGCAAACATCGTAGACTTCCTGACTTCAAATATCCTTCCCATGGTGTTGAGTTATTGCTTTGGTGAAACGAGCACAAATTTAAGGGTTCCCTGCGGGCTAAAAAAAATCCCGGCTCCAAATGGGCCGGGATTGTGATAAATATTTCTGGAATCTAGCCTTTTAGCTTGCTGTGTTTTTTGCTGTATACAAAGTATACAACCAATCCGAGGGCCATCCAGCCAAAAGCAACTTTCAGCGTCTGACCATCCAATCCAACAATCATTGCCAGGCAAATCAATGCTCCCAGTACACTGACAACAGGTGCAATAGGCGCTTTGAATGGGCGTTCGATGTTTGGAGCTTTGACCCTGAGGATCCAAACCCCAATGCTCACCAGTACAAATGCGAACAGTGTACCAAAACTGGTCAGGTCACCGGCTACATGCCCTGGAACGAATGCGGCAAATGCGCCAACAAAAACGAAAAGGATCATGTTTGATTTGTAAGGAGTCTTGTACTTCGGATGAAGATCACCAAAAGCTTTGGGTATCAGACCGTCATTGCTCATGGTGTAGAAGATTCGGCTTTGCCCCATCAACATCACAAGGATTACAGATGAGAAACCGGCTAGAATCGCAACAGTTACTGCAGTGGCCAACCAGCTGTATTCCTTCATATAAGTGGCAATGGTATAGGCTACTGAAGCTTCGCGTCCTTTTTCAGGATCAACAAATTCCTTCCAGTTGGTTACTCCCGTCAATACATGTCCAAACAGAATGTAGAGGATTGTACAAACTACCAGAGAGCCTAATATACCGATCGGCATGTCGCGCTTGGGATTTTTGGCTTCCTGGGCAGCAGTGGATACGGCATCAAAACCGATGAATGCAAAAAATACGATACCTGCTCCACCAAGGATTCCGCCCCAGCCATGTTTGTTCCACGGGCTGTAGTCAGCAATGACTTTGCCTGCCTGATCCATTACTGGCGGCTCATTGGCCGGAATCAGGTATGGTACATAGTTGGCAGGATTGATGAATTTCCATCCAAGGGCGATGAAAACCAGTACAACCGCTACTTTAACGAATACGATGATGGCGTTGACCATGGCCGATTCCTGCGTTCCTTTGATCAGCAAAAGGGTTAGCAAGAGAAGGATGATCAAGGCGGGAGCATTCATGATGCCAGCATGCAATATGCCAGAAGAGTCGGTATAACTTTCAAACGGCGAGTGGCACCATTCATAGGGAATACCGCCTCCCAACAGCTTATTGAGGTACTCGCTCCATGCAATAGAAACGGTTGCCGCACCCAGTGCGTACTCCATGATGAGGGCCCATCCAATAATCCAGGCAACGAGTTCTCCCATGGTGACATAAGAGTATGCATAGGCACTACCCGCAATCGGAATCATTGATGCAAATTCTGCGTAGCAAAGACCAGCAAAAGCACAACCTACCGCTGCTACTATAAATGAGAGTGTAACGCCCGGACCAGCGGCCTGTCCTGCGGCAGCTGCTGTCCTTACAAAAAGTCCTGCTCCGATGATGGCACCAATGCCCAATGCAATAAGGTTTCCTGCACCCAGGGTGCGCTTGAGTCCCTTTTCCGAATCTTCGGCCTGGGCAAGCAGCGCTTCAAGTGATTTTCTTCTGAATAAACTCATAGCAATTCTTTGGTTAAATGGTTCACTAAAGTTCTAAAATAGCCAATTATTCGGTTAGATGAATATTTTATTTCAGTCCTTAAATAAAATTCCGAAATCGGTCCAAATCGTTTATTTTACGAACCTTAACGCAAATATTTTTTCTATCATGAAGGGCTCTTCCGGTAAACTCACCTTATATATTCTCATTGCAATGGTTTTTGGAATTGCTGTTGGATATTTTGTGCACCAGCAATCCAGCCCAGAAACCATCAAGTCATTTTCTACCAACATCAAATTGCTGACCACCATTTTCTTGAGACTGGTTCAAATGGTCATTGCCCCCCTTGTTTTTACAACCCTTGTGGTGGGTATTGCAAAACTCGGCGATCTTGGTTCAGTCGGAAGGGTAGGCGGAAAAGCATTGCTCTGGTTCATCTCTGCATCACTGGCGAGC
>CAITQQ010000038.1 GCA_903894575.1 uncultured bacterium | reverse complement strand
CAATCTGATGTTTTGTTAGTTCGCAATTCATGAATAATAATTTATATAATTCGGTTACTGTTTTAAAGCTGTCTGTATTTCCTCTATTTTAACAGGGCCCAACAATCCAGCTCTCTGAACATGAAATTTTTCATCTCCATTTCCATTCGGAAATCTGTCTTTCCTGCCATAGGGAATATTCGTTTGACAGTATTTTTTTCCATCAACTGAATTCATATCACCTGTTAGACGATTGATCCACATATTGGTTATCTGTATTTCAACCGTATTTCTTCCGGGTTTCAAATAGTCTTTTATGTTTAAGGAAAATGGTGGCGTCCATACAACTCCGGCTGATTTTCCATTGATAAAAATTTTAGCAACATCCAATACTTCTCCCAAATTTATGTTGATGATACTGTCTTTAATCAGTGATTCACGAGAGATGTCAAAACTGTTTTTATAAGTTGCTGTGCCAGAAAAATATTTTATCCCATCATCTGTATGGTCCGTCCAGGAAATAAGCTTGGTCATTTTGACCGAATCTGGTGCTCCCCATTTTTCAGGAAAGGATAAAGTCCAAGGGGAATCCAATTCATGGCTCTTTGATTCTTTAGGTATAATATATGCCGGGAGTGTTCGCCTCTCAGCATTGAATACTATAAAACAAGATGCATTGGGTGCCAGCTGCAGATTAATTTTGGTATTCCCATTCAATGTTTTAAAGTCATTTATTTGATATTGCTTTCCAGTTATCGGATCCCAATATTCAGCCTGTTTTCCAATTGTCCTGAACTGGCATTCTTCGGATATTACCTGGTCTGTTTTATTGCGAATAAAATAAACATTTCCTATTGCTGTTGTCCTATGGATAAAATCAAACTTTTCAGCATCACCGGTAAAATCTTTTCCAATAGTCATTTTTCTCAAAGCATCATCGATGGATATATTTTTAAGCACAGGATCCTTTATGCCTGCTGGCATTTCTACCGTATTTAAAAATAAGATCCTGGCACCGGCAGCCATCATCTTATTTATTTTATTGATCACCTGGATCGGAATATCCTTTCTACCGGGTATTACAAGTAACTTATAATTTAAGCCATCGGGTAAAACCAATTTGCCATTAGAAACTTCTATTTTGTTCAATAAAATATCTGAATTGATAACATCAAAATCATATCCAAAACTCAATCCATCAAGTTTTGGCTTATCAGGAGACCCTTGTAATTCCGGAAAAAAATTAGGGGCTTTATCTCCATAATAATAAACAACATCAGCAACAAATTTGCCCTGACTTAACATGTACGAGCATCTTGATAAATAATCCATGAATGGTTTGGCATCTTTCCACCAGGTAGTGGTTGGATTTATATCCGAACCGGCGTGATATGCTCTTCCGGGCAAACCAAACTCTGGCCGGGTATTGGCGAAGGCGTGCATAGTAATCCTGTTCAGTCCTTCACAAAATGCACGGTCAGCATATTTTTTCAATTCATGAGGGGCATCTTTCCATCTTCTCCATGTAGTGAACGATTCTCCATCTACAACATTAAGTCCATAAATATGAGAAGCACTGGCTATTTCTTTAACGAGAAACATATTAAACCGGTTTCTAATCCAGAATTCACCGCGTGGGATAGTTGTGTTTCCCAAAGCCTTCAAAGCTTCTACAGGACAGGATTTCCACAATGGTGGTCCAGGCCCTCCTGCCTCGGCATTCAGTTGAATGCCATATTCTGCCAGGAAATCACGGCCTGTTTTATAATGACTGAAAATAAGTTGGTCACTTACCGTTTTTTTATACTGTTGAAGAAAAAGATCGTTGCCATCAGGCAGCTGCCACCCTGCAAAAGCAGGCAAATATGGAAGAACATCATAACCATTGTGTGCAAAAAAGATACTATCCATAGAACCTGTCCATGCCGTTGCCTCATCTAGTTCCATACTATCAAAAGAGAGATAAGATAATCCTGAATTTTTGGCGTTTTGTTTTGTAATACGTAAACGGTTTAATACGTATTGTAAATAACGGGTGGTTGCTTTGGGATCTAGAAAGTCAATTTGTAAACCATCTGAATTAGGACTGGGAATAATCAGGTGCTGACCGGTATTAGAACAAATAAACCTGAGAATAATCCATTTCCCTTTAGGTACCTGCCATCGTAATCTTTCTCCATCAAATTGTTTGTTCAGCATGATGACATCATCAGATGTATTGATTTTTTTATCCGGATTATCCCTGATGGCCATTATGGCGATTTCCTTCATATACTGAGGAAGGCCATTCTTATCTTTTGGACACTCTTTCGGAAATTGAGGTAACGGCAAAGTATCAGAATATACACTTGGGCCAACCAATGAAAGCGATGATGTATACAATGCTTTTGCAGCCCAGTCTGGTTTCACCCATGGGCCACCAGCATTCCATCCGCTGGATGCTACCATGCCCATTTGAATACCAAGCCTTTTCCCTTCTGCCATTGCATGTAAAATGTGTTGTACAGATTCTTCACCCAGAAATTCAGGACCTACTCCATACATTCCATCCGGATTATGCATGGCCAAGAGATCATATATTTCTGCCCTACCCATTCCTTTGGCTTTCATTTCCTCCAGATCATGGGTAATAGAAGCCTTTGTTACATCTCCATTCAACCAGGTCCAGTAAGCCCCAGGCCTGTAAGACATGGAAGGATTGACAAATTCTTCAGAAAATTTTTGAATGCTATCAATATTTACTTTGGATTTTGTTTCTATTGTGTACGAAACAAAGAAAGTATACAGTAACATGCCGAATAAAACATAATATTTTAGTTTCATATTGTCTATATGTGGTTGTTGAATTTACGTTATTGTTGTGTAGCAAAATTATTCTTACACCCCCTAAAAAGTTTTTTTAACCACCCCAACAGGGCGTGCTTCTTTTTTTATGGTTTGTTCAAATGCCTCCAAAGCAGTTCTAAGTTCGTTTGCGATTTCAGGATTTTTCCTAATGACATTATTTCTCTCTGAAATATCTTTTTCCAGATTATACAGTGCTTCTTCCTGCTTGTTGGTTTCTGTTTTGCCGTTTTTCCCGTCCTTTCCGGGATCTGTTACAACGCGATAGTTGATGGGTATGATGTATTTCCATTTATCCTTCCGTATGGCGGTTAATTTATTTTCAGCGAAATAATAAAAGTATCGGTTGTCAAGGATTTTATTCATTTTTTTACCTTTGAGCACAGGCAAAACATTTATTCCATCGATCTTTTTTGAAGGCAAATCTGTTCTAGTCATTTGACATATGGTAGGAACAATATCTAAACTGGTAATGAATTCATTGGAAACTTTTCCTTTTGGAATGACTCCTGGTAAAGACATGATGCAGGGTACCCTGAACCCGCCTTCAAAAACATCAAATTTACCACCCCTCAGTATTCCTGCGCTTCCTCCATGATTTCCATAACTAAGCCACGGACCATTATCTGATGTGAAGATAACCAAGGTATTATCCAAGACTCCTTTCTTATCCAATGCTTTGATGATCTCCCCGACAGACCAATCTATTTCTTCGATGACATCACCATACAAACCCCCTTTGGATTTCCCTGCAAAATCTTTGGAAGCAAAAATTGGAATATGAGGCATGGTATGTGCGAGATACATAAAAAACGGTGACTTCCCTGCCTGTTGGTTGATAAAATCAAGACAAAATGCTGTATAGCGTTTGGTCAACGTGCTTTGAT
>CAITQQ010000037.1 GCA_903894575.1 uncultured bacterium | reverse complement strand
GCAAAAAAAAGATTTGAGAAGAGAACAGGCACTTGAGTACCATGCAAAAGGTAGGCCTGGAAAAATTGAAGTGATTCCAACCAAAGAGGCCAAAACACAAAGGGATCTTTCTTTGGCTTACTCTCCTGGTGTTGCTGAACCCTGCATGGAAATTTTCCATGATGTTGAGAATGTTTACAAATACACAGCAAAAGGCAATCTGGTGGCGGTGATCAGCAATGGTACCGCTGTTCTTGGCCTTGGTGATATTGGCCCTGA
This sequence comes from uncultured bacterium, assembly GCA_903894575.1. Classification (GTDB taxonomy): domain Bacteria; phylum Bacteroidota; class Bacteroidia; order Chitinophagales; family Chitinophagaceae; genus Pollutibacter. Next base: position 4,501 of record CAITQQ010000037.1, on the reverse strand, counting down.
AGCGGGTAAGCCCGTGATGGAAGGAAAGGGCGTGCTCTTCAAAATCTTTGCCGACATTGATGTTTTTGACATCGAGATCAATGAAAAAGATCCGGTCAAATTTGTAGAGATTGTAAAGGCCTTGCAACCCACGTTTGGTGGTGTCAACCTCGAAGACATCAAGGCTCCGGAATGTTTTTACATTGAACAAAGGCTCAAGGAAGAGATGAACATTCCCATCATGCATGACGATCAGCATGGTACAGCCATCATCAGTGCTGCTGCACTGCTCAATGCACTGGAGCTGCAAGAAAAAAAGATAGATGAAATCATCATCCTTGTCAATGGTGCCGGCGCTGCTGCCATGGCCTGCATTGACCTTTACGAAGCACTGGGTGCCAAAAGGGAAAACATCTGGATGTTTGACTCAAAAGGCTTGATCAGAAAAGACCGTACTGATCTGGACGAAAGAAAATCAAGGTTTGCCGTTGACAGAAAAGACCTCTCTTTAGAAGCTGCATTTGAAGGAGCCGATGTTTTTATTGGCCTGAGCAAGGGCAATGTGGTAACCAAGGAAATGGTGGCAAAAATGGCGCCAAGGCCCATCGTCTTTGCCATGGCCAACCCAGATCCTGAAATCACCTGGGAAGATGCCACTTCCATCAGGACTGACATCATCATGGCCACAGGCCGGTCCGACTATCCCAACCAGGTGAACAATGTTTTGGGCTTCCCCTATATTTTCAGGGGCGCATTGGATGTGAGGGCAACGCGCATCAATGAAGCCATGAAACTGGCTGCTGTAAAGGCGCTTGCCGAGCTTACCAAAACAGCTGTGCCCGATATAGTGAACATGGCCTACAACGAATCTGCTATTGCGTTTGGCCCCAATTATATCATACCCAAACCATTGGACCCAAGGCTGATCAGCACCATTTCACCTGCGGTAGCAAAAGCTGCCATGGAGAGTGGTGTTGCCAAAAAAATGATCACCGATTGGGATGCCTACGAAATTGAGCTGAACAAGCGATTGGGTATTGACAACCAACTGATCAGGGCTTTGGGAAGCAAGGCAAGAAAAGATCCCAAGCGGGTTGTATTTGCAGATGCTGAAAATGCAAAAGTGTTGAAAGCTGCACAAATTGCTTTGGACGAAGGCATCGCCATTCCCATCCTGCTGGGCAATCCTGACATCATCCAAGAGATTGCAGAGATCAACAATATCACGATTGAAGGAATGGAAATCATCAACCCCAAGAGTGAAGATGTTGCCAAGAAACACCAGGAATATGCGGACATCTTTTTCAAGAAAAGACAACGCAGGGGCATCAACAAATATGAAGCGGGCAAGCTCATGAAAGACCGCAATTATTTTGGTTGCATGATGGTGGAAACTGAAGATGCAGATGCCATGATTTCTGGACTCAGCAGAAACTATCCAGATACCATAAGACCTGCGATTCAAATAATAGGAACAGAGGATGGTGTTAAGAAAATTGCAGGCATGTACATCATGCTCACCAAAAAAGGTCCCTTGTTCCTTGCAGATACAACGGTTAATTTCAATCCAACAGCAGAAGAACTGGCAGACATCACCCTGCTTGTTGCAAAAGAAGTGAAGAGCCTGGGCATCACACCAAGGATTGCGATGTTGAGTTATTCTAATTTTGGCAGCAGTGATACACCCGAAGCAGTTACCGTGCGCAATGCTAGGGCGATTGTAAAACAAAAAAATCCATCCCTGATTGTTGATGGAGAGGTGCAGGGTATTGTTGCTTTCAACAAGGAAATCCTGCGGGAAAATTATCCTTTCTCTGAGCTGGTGGACAATGGAAATGTGAATACATTGATTTTTCCGAACCTCAGTGCGGGCAACATCGCATACAACCTTTTGCAGGAAGTGGGAGAAGCGGATGCGATTGGACCGGTATTGCTGGGATTGAAAAAACCTGTTCACGTATTGCAGCTGGGTTCATCCACCAGAAGCATATTGAACATGGTCATGATTGCGGTAATTGACGCTCAATACAAAATGAAGAAAGCGGGCAAACCATGAAAATATTCACAAGCTTTGGAGAGTTTATACTGATGCTCAAGGGCATGTTCACCAAGCCTGAGAACTGGCGAATGTATTGGAAAGAGCTCATGCACCAATGTGTTGAGCTGGGCATTGGTTCATTGGGAATTGTCAGCATCGTTGCAGTCTTTATTGGTGCGGTATCAACCCTTCAAACTTCTTACCAATTCATCAGCCCCATCATCCCCCGTTCTGTCATAGCACAGATTGTTCGCGACACTGTGATCCTTGAATTTGCACCAACCATCACCTGTGTGGTATTGGCAGGTGTGGTAGGCAGCAAGATTTCAAGTGAACTGGGCAACATGAGGGTAAGTGAACAAATCGATGCATTGGAAATCATGGGCATCAATACCAAAGCATACCTCATCCTACCAAAAATTACTGCAGCATTGATCACCATACCGATGCTGGTTGTCCTTGCAATGGTTCTTGGCATCTGGGGAGGACGTTTTGTGGGGGAAGTCACCGGCATTCTGCCCAGCGAAATTTTTGACCGTGGATTGTTAGAAGCTTTCATACCCTATAACGTCAAATTTGCATTGGTCAAAGCCTATACATTTGCATTGATCATTACCGCCATACCTGCCTACTTTGGGTACAATGTGAAAGGCGGTGCCCTCGAAATTGGCAGGGCCAGCACAACTGCCGTGGTATCCAGTTGTATCATTATCCTGCTGGCCGACTATGTGTTGGCGACAATACTCCTCTAAAACTGAAACATGATATCCATCACCAATATAGCCAAGGGATTTTCTGACAAACCAGTCATAGAAGGTGTTTCAGCTGAATTTGAAACAGGAAAATGCAACCTGATCATTGGCGCCAGCGGCAGCGGAAAAACCGTTCTGATGAAATGTCTTGTCGGTTTGATTACCCCTGATGCAGGTGAGATCATGTATGATGGCGAAAACTTCAGCCTCATGAATGATGATGCCAAAAAAATCATGCGCAGAAAAATCGGGATGCTATTTCAGGGATCTGCGCTCTTTGACAGCAAGACCGTTGAGCAAAACGTCATGTTTCCGTTGGACATGTTCAGCAATGATACCAGGGCAGAAAAACAGAAAAGGGTTGACATGGTGCTGGACCGGGTAAACCTGAACGATGCGCACAAAAAGTTTCCGGCAGAGATCAGTGGAGGAATGAAAAAAAGGGTCGGCATCGCTCGATCGATTGTCCTCAATCCTCAATATCTTTTTTGTGATGAGCCCAACTCAGGGCTTGATCCACAAACATCCCTCGTGATCGACAAACTCATCAGAGAAATCACCACAGAATTCAATATCACCACGGTCATCAATACCCATGACATGAACAGTGTGATGGAAATCGGCGACAGGATCCTTTATATGTACCAGGGAAAAAAAGAATGGGAAGGCAACAGCAAGGAAATCATTTTCAGCAAAAACGAAAAATTGAACAACTTCATCTTTGCTTCAGAGTTCCTGCAAGATGCAAAAGACATGAGAATGCTGGAAGTGAGCGGAAAAATTGATGAAAAAAGGAACATGGACCAACTGCTGAAAGGTTAGGCCTCCCCTGCGCTAAAACAGCTGCAGATAATATTTAAACATTCCTCGCCTCTGCCCCTGCTCCATCGCCTCTTTTTATTATCTTCGCCCCACCAAAATAAACATCTTTACCATGTCAGTTTTAGTGAACAAGTCATCCAAGATCATTGTACAGGGTTTTACCGGTACTGAAGGCACATTTCATGCAACACAAATGATAGAATATGGCACCCAGGTTGTGGGTGGTGTTACCCCCGGAAAGGGCGGCAGTTCCCATCTTGACAGGCCAGTATTCAATACAGTTGCTGATGCTGTTCAACAAACCGGAGCGGATGTAAGCATCATCTTTGTACCTCCTGCATTCGCCGGAGATGCCATCATGGAAGCGGCAGAAGCAGGAATTTCCCTGGTGGTTTGTATCACAGAAGGCATTCCGGTGCAAGACATGGTCAAGGTAAAAAATTATCTCCAGGGCAAAACAACAAGGCTTATCGGGCCAAACTGTCCTGGTGTAATCACCGCTGATGAATGCAAGGTGGGCATCATGCCAGGCTTCATCTTCAAAAAAGGTAATATCGGTATCGTTTCCAAATCAGGTACCCTCACATACGAAGCCGCAGACCAGATTGCTAAAGCTGGTCTTGGCGTAACCACAGCGATTGGGATCGGTGGTGACCCCATCATCGGAACCCCCACCCGTGATGCGGTTGAGTTGCTGATGAATGATCCTGAAACACATGGCATTGTCATGATCGGTGAGATTGGCGGTGGCATGGAAGCTGAAGCTGCCCGTTGGATCAAAGCACATGGCACCAAGCCTGTTGTTGGATTCATTGCAGGCCAGACTGCCCCTCCCGGCAGAAGAATGGGCCATGCTGGTGCCATCATCGGCGGTTCTGATGATACTGCTGAAGCCAAAATGAAAATCATG
>CAITQQ010000036.1 GCA_903894575.1 uncultured bacterium | reverse complement strand
TTTCAATGGCAGGATCATCATGGCTCTGACCAAACAGGATGGTATAATCGTACTGGGTTGCTGCGGCTTCTATGCCGCTGATGGCCTGGGAAAAAAATTCTTCTCTGATGGAGGGCAACACCACACCGATGACCGCTGTTTTTTGTTGCTTGAAAAAAATGGCCTGGGCATTGGGCTCGTACTTCATTTCGCGTGCCAGTTCTCTCACGCGTTCTTTTGTCTTGATACCAATCCTTGGATGGTCATGCAATGCCCTCGATACGGTGGATATCGATACGTTGAGCCTCAGGGCAATTTCCTTGATGGTAGGATGGTTGGCACTCATGTCTGTGGATAATGAAGTTACTGAAAAACATCAGCCATGCGCTCAATGGCAGAGAGTTTTTTAGCAGCTTCCTGAAGCGTTTCATCACGCTTTGCAAAACAGAAACGCAATACCTGATCATCATTTCCATCTGAATAAAAAGCAGCAACCGGAATAGTGGCCACACCCATTGTTTTGGTCAGTTGAGTGGCAAGCTCCATGGCAGGGACCCTACCAATTTTTTCATAGGTGGCACAGACAAAATAACTACCCGATGAGTTGAGCATCGTAAATGGCGAGTCCTTCATTTCGTGGAGAAACAGGTCCCTTTTTTGTTGCATGAAGGAAGATAGATTCAGGTAACGTTCTTCTTTCTGCAGATGAGCGGCCAATGCAACCTGTGTTGGCGTAAAACAACAAAAGGCATCAAATTGGTGGATCTTCCTGAACTCTGCTGTGAGGGCAGTTGGCGCAACACAGTACCCCAGCTTCCATCCGGTGCAGTTGTAGACCTTCCCGAAGGAAAAACAAACAAAACTTCTTGAAAACAATTCAGGATATTTCAGGATGCTGTTGTGCTTCAAACCATCGAATACCAAATGCTCATAGACTTCATCACTGATCAGGAAAATGGATGTATCGCGCAGCAAATCCTGAAGCATTAAAATATCATCGTGTGTAAGCACACTGCCCGTAGGATTGTGCGGCGAGTTGATGATGATGGCCTTGGTTTTGCTGTTGATGGCATTTTTTACTTTTTCCCAGTTGATCCTGTAGGTGGGAAATTCAAGGGGTATGCGCACCGGAACGCCGCCGTTGGCGATGATGTTCGGAATATAACTGTCATAGGCAGGCTCAAACACGATCACTTCATCTCCGGGTCGAAGAATGGTGGTGAAAGCAGTATAGATGGCATAGCTTCCGCCAGGGGTGATGGTAATATTATCTGAAGGCGAAAGGCTATTGCCATAGCACCGCTGGATTTTTGCAGCGATGGCTTCCCTGAGCGGCATGTATCCGGCCATCGGAGCATACTGGTTATGGCCATCGGTGATGGCTTTGGCTGCCAATGCCGCCAATTCCTCATCCATTGGAAAATCAGGAAAACCCTGGCCCAGGTTGATGGCGCCATGCTCTGCAGCAAGCGCACTCATCACAGTAAAAATGCTGGTACCGGTATTGGGGAGTTTGGAGTTGATGGGGGGCATGGTTTTTTACAAATACTTATCTCCCTTGTTGCGCTTGATTTCTGCTACATACTGTTTGATCTCCTGCTCTTTTTCTTTTTTGCAGATCATCAGTACATCCTCAGTATCAACGATGATGTAGTCGTTCAATCCCTGGAGCAAAACAAGTTTGTTGTTGGGAACATGCACCATGTTATGTGTTGCATCAATCACCATCACTTCAGATCCGGAAACGGCATTTCCCAGGTAATCCTTTTCCATGTTTTCATGGGCAGAATTCCATGTTCCAAGATCGCTCCAGCCAAATGAAGAGGGGATAATATAGACATTTTCAGCTTTTTCCATCACGGCGTAGTCGATGGACACATTCGTGCAAAGCGGATAGATTTTTTCGATGGCTGACTTTTCCTTCTCAGTATTGAACAAGGTCTTTTCAGCCTCAAATATTTCTGCCAGTTCAGGAAGATGCTTTTCAAATGCAGCAACAATATTGTTCACCTGCCAAACAAAGATGCCTGCATTCCAAAGGAATTCTCCGCTGGATACAAAGGTCTTTGCAAGGTCTGCATTCGGTTTTTCCGTAAAGGTTTTCACCTTGTATACATTGTCGCTGGCGGGCTGTTGTTCAAACTGGATGTAGCCATAACCTGTGTTCGGATGGCTGGGCTTGATGCCAAGGGTAATCAATGCCTTGTGGGCTTTGACAAAACTCATGGCCTCCAGGCAAACCTTGGTGAATGCTGTGTCATCGAGGATGATGTGGTCAGCAGGGGCACAAATCAGGGTTCCCTTTTCATTCAATTGCTGAAGCTTGTAGGAAATATAGGCAATGCAGGGCGCGGTATTCTTTCTGGAAGGCTCCGCTACAATGTTTTTGGCTGGAATTTCTGGAAGTTGGTCCCTTACAATTTCAACATATTCCTCTGAGGTGACAATATAAATATTTTCCAGAGGAATGAATTTCTTGAACCGGTCATGGGTGGCTTGTATCAGCGTTCTTCCGGTATTGAGGATATCAAGGAATTGTTTGGGATATGAAGTGCGGCTCATCGGCCAAAACCTGCTTCCAATTCCACCGGCCATGATGGCCACATAATGGTTGTTGTTCGTCATAATTGTTGCTTAAATGATGCCTTCCCTTATCAGGTCATGCAAATGTATGACACCGGCATAATGATTTTCTTCTATTACAATCAATTGGGTGATATTGTTTTTTCTCATCCTGTCCAGGGCATCAACCGCCAGTGCATCTCCTTCAATCGTTTTTGGATGGATGCCCATGATGTCTTTTGCCCTTGTATGGTTGATGTCATTCCCTTTTTCGAGCATTCTCCTCAGGTCACCATCTGTGATAACGCCAGTCAAAATACCGTCATCATTCAGTACGGCGGTAAGGCCCAGTCGTTTTCGGGTAATTTCTACAATGACGTCTTTGATTGAACTGCTTTGGTTGACAGCCGGACGTTCATTCAACTTGCTCAGGTCGCTGACCCGGAGGTATAGTTTTTTACCCAGGCTGCCGCCGGGATGAAATTTTGCGAAATCAGAGGAAGAAAAACCTTTCACTTCCATCAGACAAACAGCCAGGGCATCGCCCATGGCCAGCTGGGCTGTGGTGCTGGAGGTTGGCGCCAGGTTGTTGGGGCAGGCCTCCTGACTGACGGTGGTATTGAGGACCAGGTCTGCGCCCAGGGCCAGTGTAGCGTTCAGGTTTCCCACCATGGCAATCAGCTTGTTCCCAAGGTTTTTGATCAGGGTAATCAAGACCTTGATCTCCGGGCTTTCTCCACTTTTGGAGATGATCATCACGATATCGTCCTGTTGTACCATGCCCAGGTCTCCGTGGATGGCATCTGCAGCGTGCATGAAAATGGATGGCGTTCCGGTACTGTTGAGGGTAGCAACTATTTTTTGACCGATGATGGCGCTTTTCCCGATGCCACTGACCACAAGCCGGCCTTTCATCTCGTTGAGGAGGCGTACGACCTCAACAAAACTATCATCAATGAATTCCCTCAATTCCATGATAGAACCGGCCTCGATGGAAAGGGTTTGTTTGGCGATTTCCCTGATGGCGATATGCTGCATGTACAATGGTTACAAAGCCCAATAGGGCCGATTGAACTGCAAAAGTACCATAATTTAAAGATGTTTGAAGGCCTGTTCTCCGAGGAATTCTGCCCTATTATCGGTAAATTTGTAAGCAACCTGCGCAATCATGGCCCCTGGATAGAACCATTTGTCTAATTGTTGGTTATATAATCCTGAATAAAATTAAACAACACCCGTTTTTCTTATAATGCCTCCCAAGAATAAAAAAACAGCAAAAGATCCAATACCCCAAGTCACTGCGGACTGGGACCTGCTTTCACCACTGAGACAATATTTTGGTTTTGATGCCTTCAGGGGAAACCAGGAAGCCATCATCAACAATGTGCTCAATGGCAAAGATACGTTTGTCATCAAGCCTACCGGAGGTGGTAAAAGCCTCTGTTACCAGCTTCCCGCCATGATCAGTGAGGGTTGTGCCATTGTGGTTTCCCCCCTCATCGCCCTCATGAAAAACCAGGTAGACCTGGTAAGGGGATATAGCAGCAATGACAATGTGGCCCATTTCCTGAACTCAACCCTTACAAAAAAAGAAATCAAGGAAGTGCATGAGGACCTGAATGCTGGCACAACTAAAATGCTTTATGTTGCGCCCGAGACCCTGACCCGGCAGGAAAACCTTGATTTTTTCAGCGCACTCAAAATTTCGTTTTTTGCGGTGGATGAGGCCCATTGTATCTCCGAATGGGGGCATGATTTCAGGCCAGAGTATCGCCGTTTGCGGGAAATGATGGACCAGATTGACGAAAAAGTGCCTGTTATTGCACTCACTGCTACCGCAACGCCCAAAGTACAGGGCGATATTGTACACAACCTTGGACTCAGAAATCCTGATATTTATATCTCATCTTTTAACAGGCCCAATCTCGAATATGAGGTCAGGCCAAAAGTGAGAAAGGACCAAACCATCAAGGGTATGGTCAAGTTCATCCATGAGAACAGGGGCAAGAGCGGGATCATTTATACATTGAACAGGAAGACAACCGAAGAGCTGGCTGAACTGTTGAACGTCAATGGCATCAAGGCGGGCGCTTACCATGCGGGCCTCGACAGCAAGTTGCGCGCTGAACGGCAAGACCAGTTTTTGAACGAAGACATGCAGGTGATTGTAGCAACAATCGCATTTGGCATGGGCATTGATAAGCCAGACATCCGCTTCGTCATTCATTATAACATTCCGAAGAGCCTGGAGAACTACTACCAGGAAACGGGCAGGGCAGGCAGGGATGGCATGGAAGGGAAGTGCATCCTGTATTATTCTCACAAGGATGTTTCCAAGCTGGAACATTTTTTGCGCGACAAGCAATTGAGCGAAAGAGAAGTTGGTGGCCAGCTGATTGATGAGATGGTTGCGTTTGCCGAAAGTGGTCAGTGCAGGAGAAAAGTGCTGATGAATTATTTTGGTGAAAAGTACATGGCCGACAACTGTGGCGCATGCGACAATTGTCTTCATCCCAAAGAACAGATTGAGGCAAAGGCCAATGCTGTCAAACTGCTCAAGGTAATCAAGGCCCTGGACGAAAGATTCGCGGCGGATTATGTTGTCAACATCACGATTGGCAGGTTGATTCCGCAAATCAAGATGTACAGGCATGATGAGCTGGATGTTTTCGCAACCGGTGATGATGAGCCGGAGCTCTACTGGACTTCGTTGATTCGCCAGATGCTCCTGGAAGGCCTTTTGCAGAAAGACATTACCGAACACGGCATCTTGAAAATCAGCAAAGAGGGTGCACAGTTCCTTAAAAAGCCGGTCTCCTTCTCTATGACCATGGGCAACTTCTATGAGGATGCGAATGAAGATGATGATGAGGCGGTGGCAGATGCTGGGGGAACAGCCACAACGGATCCGCAGTTGTTTGAGATGCTCAAAGAGCTCAGAAAGCAGTTTGCCAAAGAGAAAAAACTTCCTCCATTTGTGATCTTCCTGGAGACTTCACTGGAAGACATGGCCACCCAATATCCAACAACACTTGCGGAGCTCGAGAAAATCAGTGGTGTCAGCAAGGGGAAGGCCATCCGGTATGGACAAACCTTTGTGGACCTGATTGCAAAATATGTTGCGGAAAATGACATCACCAAGCCAGATGATTTTGTGATGCGGAGTGTCGTGAACAAGAGTGGCGACAAGGTATTCATCATACAACAGGTCGATAAAAAAGTAGGGCTGGACACCATTGCCAAGAACCGTGACATGAAGATGGAGCAATTGCTTGAGGTGATGGAAACCATTGTTGCCAGCGGTACAAAACTCAACCTGGATTATGCCATAGATCAGATGGTGGATGAAGATGATCAGGAAGACATTCTGGAGTATTTCAAAAGTTGTGAAACCAGCAGTCTGGATGTAGCCAGGGAAGAACTTTCGGATCTTGATCTTGAGTGGGAACAGCTGAAAATCATGCGGATCAAGTTCCTCAGTGTATACGGAATGTAACGGGTGGCATCAGCGCCCATTTGAGCATGATTAAGCGATCTCAGTATTTTTCCTTCATGTAATTCATCAGGTCGATGGCATTCTTTGCATTGATCTTTTTAAGGATATTTTTTCTGTGCGTGTTCACAGTGTGCAGGCTCAAATGAAGGCTTGCTGCAATGTTTTCACTGGAGCGTTCAAGGCATACCAATCTGGCGATTTCAATTTCTCTTTATGTGAGTTGTTTTTCCGGCAGCGCAGCCCTTGACGTTTTTCCCACTTCTATTGAGTCATAAAACAGCTTTTTGTTGCCCGTGATCAAATCAAACACCCTCAGCATTTCTTCCGCACCCATGGTTTTCAACAGATAGCCTCTTGCACCAAGTTCCAGGGCCCTGTTTCGGATGTTTACATCACGGCGCATGGTAAGGATAAGGCAGGAAGACGGAATGTCGGCTTGCTTGATTTTCTCCAACAGTTCAATTCCGTTCGATTCGTTCAGGTGATAGTCAATCAGTATCAGGTCTGGCTTTAGCCTGACAATATCTTGAAATGCACCTTCTACTGTTTCTGCATGCCCAATACAGTGGTACTTTTCTTGCAGACCAATGAATACTTCAATGCTTTCAAGAAAAAGCAGATGATCATCACAAATATAAATCGAGTATTTTTTTGTCATGTGTTGGCCAATGGGATGTTGATGGTATAGGAAGTTTCACCGGGAGCAGTGTTGACGGAAATGGTTCCTTCAAGGAACTTCACCCTGCTGTATATATTGTTCACACCATGTTTTCCTTGCACTTTATTTTGATTGATGCCAATGCCATTGTCTGTATGGCTGATCAGCATTTCACCTTTGTTTTTCACCAAACTCAGTTGAATGGTGTCGCATTGGGCATGTTTGATTGAATTCGTAATCAGCTCACATACGATTCTGTATACTTTCAGTCCGATTTGTTGATTGACATTGAGCGGAATAGGATGGTAATCAAAACGGATTCCTGTCGCTTTTTCATAGACCAGTGTTCTTTCCTTGATGATCTGGGAAAGATCTTGTGATGCAAATTCAGGGGGAATCAAATCATCCACAATGTCGTGCAATTCGTTGCTGCATTGGTCAACCAGTCCAATGAATTGATCCATGTCTGCATTCAGGTTCTGGTCTTTTCGTTGAGCCTTTAGCGTTTGCATTTTTATTTTCATCACCGCAAGCAGCCCGCCAACCTGGTCATGGATATTTTTTCCAATGGCACTTCTTTCATGTTCCTGTGCCGCAATGATTTTTTCAGTCATGGCCTTGTCCTGCGTGTGAGAGGCTTCAAGATCCATCAGAATTTTTGCTTGTTTTTTCTTACGGTACTGTTGGATATTTGAAATGCCGAAGAGACCTATGATCAGAAAATGGGTTGCTGCAGAAACATGTTCATCATTTTCGGGGAAGGGGAAAATGTCAACCCCTGTAAGTTTTAGGCCCTCTTTCAAAACAAAAATAAAATTGATGGCAAAGCCTAAGTTGTGAAAAAGAAACTGTCCCTTTTTAAAAAACCTCAACAGATAAAAAAGCAATAGCAGCAGTCCAATGACAATAATGACTGTTCCCGCTATCAAAAGGATGTATTTGATTTTTGCGTTTTCAAAAAGATTGGGCAAGCCCAGTACCATGATGATTCTCAGTAATAGAATGCCGATAAATGTTTTGAATAGTATACTTGCTAACCTGCTGATCTGATCTTTGTAAAAGGAAATGAAATAATATACAAAAGCACTGATGGTGCAGGAGGAAATGATAACCCTTGCTGCATGCTGGATGAAAACGTTATTGGGCCATACCAATTGAAAAAGTATTCCATTGATGTTCAGGATCCAAAGAACGGAAACAAGAATGTAGATTGAAAAAACAGTACTGATTTTTTCCTTTTTATACAAGCCCAGGATCAAAAAAGCCAAAGAAAAAATCAATGAAACCGAAAGAATAATCACAAAGAAAAAGGCATCTCCCAATTTCTTTCTTTCAAACTGATCCGGATTAAGCAAGGTCAGGTTGTATACCTGCGTTTCACCTGAATTGTCCAATGTCAACAGCAGGGAATCGGTTTTCCCCGGAGCAGTGGTGATGGGCAGTATAAAATCCCAGAAGAATACAGGCCTGGTGTTGAACAAATGATGATCTCCTGTTGCATAGAGGGTATCTGCCTTGACCGTTTCCAAAAAAAGATCATTGGCATGCGGATTGTTTATTTTTAGATATTGGGTTTTGACCGAAGTGTCTGGGTTGTTGAAGAGAAGACCTATTTTGACAGGTCCCTTTGTAAAACCGTGGTTCCTGTAATACCCTTGTTCAACGAGTTGTTTTTCAGTCAGCCAAATGGTTTTTTCCTGGCCCAGGGAAGCCATGGCCCAGCAGGAAAAAAATAAAAAAAACAACAGCTTCGGCATCACCAAATATACCAATTTCAATCCTTGCAAATGTTCAGTAGAAAAGGGTATATCATCGCCGGATTACATAGTCTACTTGTTTTGTGTACTAATTAAATAAGGGCTATCTTTGCCCAATAAATTTGCTTGATGTACAGGTTTACTAAAAAAATGGTCATGATTGCATTTTTGATGGGTATCATATCTGATGTTGCGGCTCAGATCAATGGCAGTACATACAAGAATGAAATTGCTGAATGGGATAAGAAGCGACTGGAGTCGCTGAAGTCTGCGACAGGGTGGGTGAACCTTTCCGGATTGTTTTGGCTCAAGGAAGGTGAAAACAAGTTTGGCAGTGCTGATGGAAATGAATTGGTGTTCAAGGAAAAAGCATTTCCTGCACTCCTGGGGACCTTCCTGTTGAAGGGGAATGAGGTAGTCTGGACAACTGCCGGAATCCATGAGGTATTTGCTCAGCATGAAAAGGTCAATACAGCCACCATTTTCAATGGTGATGAAATAAATGCCACACAACTGGCTTTTCAAACATTCAGGTGGAGTGTGATCAAGCGGGAAGACCTTATTGGTATTCGTTTTCGTGACTTGGCCAGCCCCCTGCTGGACAAACTCCAACACATAGAACGCTATACCATCAATCAAGTCTGGAGGTTCAATGCCCGGATTGAAAAATCTGCTCTTCCTTCTGTGTCGATTTTGAATGTACTTGGACAAACCACCCAGGAAAAGTCCGCAGGCAAAGTTGTTTTTGAATACAAGGGAAAATCATATTCCCTCGATGTGGTTGATGAAGCTACCCCCAACTTGTTTGTATTGTTTGGTGATGACACCAATGCCAAAGAAACCTATCCAACTGGCCGATTCTTGTACATCCCCAGGCCTGATGCCAATGGCAATACGGTCATCGATTTCAACAAGGCTTTCAATCCACCTTGTGCCTTTACCCCTTTTGCCACTTGCCCCATTCCGCCAAGGCAAAACATTTTACCTTTTGCGGTGAAAGCCGGGGAGCTAAAGATTCATCTCTAGATATCTGTGTGCGTTTATTTAGTAACTTTTGCCATCAATTGAGATTAAAATATGGCACAAGAACTCAGGAGCCGCGGTTGGTTTGGCAGGAAAGACAAAGATGGCATCATTTACAGGAGCTGGATGAAAAACCAGGGCATGCCCAACGACATGTTTGACGGGAGGCCGGTCATCGGCATTTGCAATACATTCAGTGAACTGACACCCTGCAACGCACATTTCCGCGATTTTGCAGAAAGCATCAAAAAAGGCGTACTCGAAGCAGGTGGTTTCCCTTTGGAATTTCCCATCATGAGCTTGGGAGAGACTTTGCTCAAACCAACGGCCATGTTGTTCCGCAACCTGGCCAGCATGGATGCAGAAGAATCCATCCGTGGCAATCCGATCGATGGTGTGGTGTTGATGACAGGTTGCGACAAGACAACCCCGTCCACGGTGATGGGTGCTGCCAGCGTGGGCTTGCCGACAATCGTTGTTCCTGGCGGACCCATGTTGAACGGCAGGTACAAGGGTCAAACCATTGGCTCCGGAACCCATGTCTGGAAATTTGACGAAGACATGAAAACAGGCAAGATGACCCAGGAGGAATGCGAATTTGCTGAAAGCTGCATGAGCAGAAGCATTGGGCATTGCATGACCATGGGAACTGCATCTACCATGGCCACCATGGTCGAAGCGTTGGGCCTCACCCTGAGTGGTGCTTCCGCCATACCAGCTGCTGACTCCCGTAAGAAACAAATGGCCCAACTGAGTGGAAGAAGAATAGTGGAAATGGTCAGGGAAAACCTGACCATTGATAAGATACTGACCCGCGAAGCTTTTGAAAATGCCATCAAGGTGAATGCTGCCGTTGGCGGGTCTTCCAATTTCATCATTCACCTTACAGCCATCGCCGGCAGGATTGGAGTGGACCTAAAGCTGGATGATTTTGATGACCTGGGAAGCAAGATTCCTTTGCTGTTGAACCTCATGCCTTCAGGAAAATACCTGATGGAGGATTATTATTATGCAGGAGGACTTCCGGTTATTTTGAATGAGCTGAGAAAGGAATTGCACCAGAACGTGATCACCGTGACAGGAAAAAATCACCATGAAAATATTGATGGCAATACGGCAAATTACAACAGTGATGTGATTGCAACCATGGATCAACCCTTGATTTCGGAGGCGGGTTGTGTCGTGGTCAAGGGCAACCTTGCAGCCAATGGAGCAGTCATCAAGCCTTCCGCTGCAAGCCCAGCATTGATGCAGCATACCGGCCGCGCAGTGGTGTTTGAAAGCATAGAAGATTACCATGCCCGCATTGATGATCCAGCATTGGACATCGATGAAAACTGTGTGATGGTTTTGAAATATGTTGGACCCGTTGGATACCCAGGTATGCCCGAAGTGGGCAACATGGCATTACCGAAAAAAATTCTCGCAAAAGGCATCAAAGATATGGTGCGCATCAGCGATGGAAGGATGAGTGGAACGGCATATGGTACGGCTGTATTGCATGTGTCTCCAGAAAGTGCCATTGGTGGAAACCTGGCCCTGGTGGAAAATGGAGACATGATCGAACTGGATGTTCCTCAGCGTAAACTGCATTTGCATGTCAGCGATGAAGTGCTGGCAGAAAGAAAAGCAAAATGGATTGCTCCCAAACCTGCAGCCAGCAGGGGTTATGTGAGTTTGTACATCAAGCATGTGGAAGGTGCAGACAAGGGTGCTGATCTTGATTTTCTCAAAGGCAGCTCCGGAAGTACGGTAACCCGTGATTCACATTGATGCTTTATTAACCCCATCACATGACCATCCTCATCATTGTTCTTGCCATTGCCTTGCAGGTATTCCTGTCAGTCAAAAAAATAAGCCCCTTCATTTCATTGCTCATTGTTGCCATTGCAACGGGACTGTGTTTGGGCATGCCCGCTGCAGACCTGCTCAAGTCGATTGAAAAAGGTGTGGGCAGCACCTTGGGAGGATTGGCCCTGATCCTTTGTCTGGGAGCCATCCTCGGAAAAATTTTGGAAGAGTCGGGTGCGGCAGAAAAAATCACCATCACCCTCATCAACGGATTTGGCCTGAAAAAAATCCAATGGGCTGTAATGCTTACCGGCTTTTTGATCGGCCTTCCGCTTTATTACAATGCCGGCTTTGTGATCTTGGTTCCGCTGGTGTTCATGTTGGTGCGCAAAACCGGATTACCCCTCTTGTATGTTGCCATCCCCATGGCAGCTGCCTTGAGCACAACACATTGTTTTCTTCCTCCCCATCCCGGACCTGTTGTATTGGTCAATGCTTTTGGCGCCGACATGGGAAAAGTATTGATCTATGGTATCATCATCGCGATCCCTGCCGTAATCGTGGCAGGGCCTATCCTGGGAAGGTTCCTGAAAGGCATTCGCTCTGCGGAAAAGGCAGCAGTGGTGTCTGCGCCAACCGCAGCAACACTTCCCAATGCTTTCCCCAGTTTTATGGTTGCCTTGTTACCAGTGTTATTGATTACCATGGCGGTGATTTCAAATGCATTCCTGGATCAGGGGCATCTGCTCCGGCAATTTTTTTCTTTTGTTGGTGAGCCGGTGATTGCACTCCTCGTTTCGGTCATCTTGGCCATTTATTATTTTGGGATCAGGGCAGGCATCCAGATGGATAACATCATGAAATGGGTGAGTGATGCCATCGCCGGTATCGCCATGATTCTGCTGATCATCACGGCTGGCGGGGTTTTCAAGCAGGTCCTGCAAGACAGCGGCACCGGAACCTATATCGCTTCTTTCAGCAACAAATGGCAGATGCCTCCCTTGGTTTTTGGGTGGATCATTACCGCATTATTAAGGGTCATGATTGGTTCAGCAACAGTTGCGGGCATCACTGCTGCGGGAATTGTATCACCATTGGTTGTTGCAGGTGCCGTATCACCAGAGTTGATGGTATTGGCGGTAGGGAGCGGCTCTGTATTTGGATCCCACATCAATGATTCTGGTTTCTGGATGTACAAGGAATTTTTCAAGTTGACACTGAAGCAAACATTTTTATCTTGGACGGTGATGGAGACCCTGATCTCTATCCTTGGACTGGCTGGTGTTTTGGTATTGAATGCCATCTTGTAAAATGATTGAAGGGGAAAAGGATTAAATTGGGTTTCAAACAACTCCCATGCGTAAAATTGTATTCCTGTTTTTTATAGCTCTTTTTCAATTCATTGATTTGAAAGCCCAGACCATGCGCGCTGCAACCTTCAATATCCGGTACGACAATCCCCGCGACAGCGGAAATTTATGGAAGGACCGAAAGGACCCTGTGCTTGCCTTGATCAAGTACCACAATTTTGATATCATGGGTGTGCAGGAAGCATTGAAGAATCAGTTGGATGACCTGCAGGCCGGTTTGAAAGGCTTTGCTCATCATGGCCTTGGAAGGGATGACGGAAAATCTGCCGGAGAGCATTCCGCCATTTTTTACAAAACCACTAAATACAGCCTTCAGGCCAGCGGTGATTTTTGGTTGTCAACCACTCCCGAAAAAGTGGGCCCTGGTTGGGATGCAAAACTCAACAGGATCTGCAGCTGGGTGAAACTGACAGATAAAAAATCAGGAAAAGAATTTTTTGTTTTCAATGCCCATTATGACCACCAGGGTGTTGTAGCGCGCGTCGAAAGCAGCAAGCTGATCCTGGAGAAAATCAAATCGATTGCTGGGGATAAGCCAGTGGTTTTCATGGGCGACCTCAATGGAAACCGGGAAAGTGAATGGTACATGCACATGGCATCCTCCGGTATTTTGAAGGACAGCCATGGATTGGCCAAGCTTGTCTACCAGCCCAATGGGAGCTTCAGCAGCTTTCGTGCCGACGGCATACGGCAGGATGTGATCGACCATATATTTGTGAGCACTCATTTCAAGGTTGCAAAATGGGCTGTCCTGACCGACACATATTATGGCAAGTTCCCTTCTGATCATTTCCCTGTTGCAACAGAATTGTCCATTCAATAAAATTTTCACGTGAACAAAGCCCTACTCTTCCTTTTGCTTATTAGCTTCTCAGAGGCAACCATCGCGCAGCAAAAAAAAGGTCCCAATGTGATCATCATCATGACCGACGATATGGGTTATGCAGACGTGGGTTTCAATGGTTGCAAGGATATTCCCACGCCCAATATTGACAGGATCGCATCTTCCGGTGTTGTGTTCAGTTCCGGTCATGTTTCATTTGCGGTTTGCAGCCCGAGCAGGGCTGGATTGCTTACTGGGCGCTATTCCCAGCGCTTCGGTTATGAGCGCAATGTGCTCTATATTCCCGGCGATGAGCAGATGGGGCTGAGCCTTGACGAGGAAACCATGGCAGATGTGTTGGGCAGGGCCGGGTATGCTACAATGCTGGTCGGCAAGTGGCATTTGGGCGCACATCCCAACCTGCATCCCTTGAAAAGGGGCTTCAAGGAATTCTTTGGTTTTCTTGGAGGCGGCCACCAGTATTTCCCCAAAGAGTGGACGATTTCAGATCCCCTTTCAGTGATGGATGAGCCAGGGAGTTACAAGACAAAATTGAACAAGGGCAACACGGTTGTTGAGGAAAAGGAATACATCACCGATGCATTTTCCAGGGAGGCTGTTTCTTTTTTGGACCGCAATGCATCCAAGCCATTTTTCCTCTACCTGACGTATAATGCACCACATACGCCACTTCAGGCGCCAGAGCAATACCTTTCCCGTTTCAGCCATATCGCTGACAAAAAAAGAAGTACTTATGCTGCCATGGTCAGCGCCATCGATGATGGTGTGGGCAAGATATTGGACAAGTTGAAGGAAACGGGACAGGAGAAAAACACACTGGTATTTTTTCTCTCTGACAATGGCGGCCCGGTTGAAAACGGCAGCAGCAACGGTAACCTGACCGGAAGGAAGGGCAGTCTTTTTGAAGGGGGCATCAGGGTTCCTTTTGCGATGCAGTGGCCTGGCACCGTGCCTGCAGGAATGGTCTATGATAAGCCTGTCATTTCATTGGACATGTATGCCACGGTATTGGCGCAACTCAAACAATCCGTCAAGACAAAACATCCCCTGGACGGGGTAAACCTTGTTCCCTTTCTGACAGGTAAAAAAACAGGTGCTCCTCACGAAACATTGTTTTGGCGCCACTACGACATGAAATCTTACGCTGCACTTTCAGCAGATGGAAAAAAATTATGGATGAAGGGCGACAGTACGGTATTGTACGATTTGGGTACAAATCCACGTGAAGCAAAAAACATTGCCGATGAACATCCTGCACGCGTGATCAAAATGAAACAACAGCTGCTGGATTGGGAGAAGGGTTTGAAACCGCCGGCTTTCCTGGGGCTTTCTCAGCGCGACGCCTATATCAAGTCAAAGGGCTTATAGGATCACGAAAAGGATTTAGCAGAATTAAGGCCAGACTCTTCAACATGGCATGCATCACATTCATTTTTATACGATATTTAGGATCAGGTATTTTTTATATTTATTTCAAACGATTGTCAAATGAAATTGAACAACGATTCACGCCGTAAATTTCTAAAAGATACAGCGCTGGTAACGGCAGCTGCATCCATGCCTTCCCTTTTTACACAGGCAAGGTCCAACCGCAAGGCTGGCGAAAAAGTAAAACTCGCTTGCATAGGCATTGGTAACCAGGGAGCTTCTGATCTGATGCAGTTCCACAAATCCGGCCTTGCTGAATTTGTGGCCTTCTGTGATGTAGACATGGGTGCTCCCCAAACACAGGCTGTGTTGAAACAGTTTCCTGATGTGCCAAGGTTCCAGGACTTCCGCAAGATGTTCGATAAAATGGGAAATGAAATCGAAGCGGTGAGCATCGGTGTTCCAGACCATTCACATTTTGCCATCACCATGATGGCCCTTTCATTGGGCAAGCATGTATATGTTGAAAAGCCGATGGCGCGCACCTTCAACGAGGTTGAACTGATGATGAAGGCTGCGAAAAAACACAGCAAGTTGGTTACACAAATGGGTAACCAAGGCCACTCTGAAGCCAACTATTTTCAGTTCAAGGCATGGACTGAGGCTGGCATCATCAAGGACGTAACCGCTATCACTGCACACATGAACTCGGCTCGTCGTTGGCATGCCTTCGATCCCAAAATCAAGAGTCTCCCTGCCAAAGAGGCCATCCCTACAACACTTGACTGGGATACCTGGCATGGCGTAGTGAAAGAGCATGATTATAACCACGATTACCACAATGGCCAATGGCGTTGCTGGTATGATTTCGGGATGGGTGCCCTTGGAGACTGGGGTGCTCACCTGATTGATACCGCTCACCAGTTTTTGGACCTTGGGCTTCCAACAGAAATCAGCATGCTGAGAGCGGATCAGCACAATAAATTCTTCTATCCGTATTCATCCACCATCCTGTTCAAATTCCCTGAACGCAAAGGGATGCCTGCTTGTGACATCACCTGGTACGATGGATTGAACAATCTTCCTCCTTTGCCGGAAGGATATGGTACATCTGCAAAGCTGGATGCAAATATTCCTGCGCCAAGCAATGGAGCGATTCAATCGCAGAGGTTGAATCCTGGAAAGATCATCTACAGCAAGGACCTGATCTTCAAGGGCGGTTCTCATGGAAGCACGCTTTCAATCATTCCTGAAGAAAAAGGAAAGGAAATGGCTTCCAGGCTTCCTGAAGTTCCCGTGAGCCCTTCCAACCACTATGCCAACTTCTTGAAAGCCTGTTTGGGACAGGAGGAGACCCGTTCTCCGTTTGCGATCGCAGGTCCGTTGAGCCAGGTATTCTGTTTGGGTGTGCTTTCTCAAATGCTCAATACAACATTGAAATTTGACAGGAAGAAAAAGCAAATCACCAACAACAAACTCGCCAACCAATTGCTGGTGGGTGAACCACCAAGAAAAGGTTGGGAACAGTACTACAAGATTTAGGATATTTGCCGCGTGAAATTTCACGCGGCTTTTTTTTTCTCTTTCTTTTCCTGCATGGTGCATGCACAGTCATCCAGTATTTGGTTTTCTGCTCAGGCACCCCTGCGCATCAAAAACTGGGAATGGCACCAGGATGCAGGCTATCGAACAATTGAAACCAGCGGCAGGGCAACATTGTGGTTTTACAGAACTGGGGTGAGGCGTTATTTTTCTGAGCACTGGAATGCAGCCGGGGGATATGCATTGTTTGCTTCAAGGGTTGAAAAAGACAGGCCTGCTTTTGGTGCGGAGAACCGGATCTGGGAAGAACTGGTGAGGCAAGATCAATGGAGGAAACTCAAATGGGTACAGCGTTTGCGGATTGACCACCGCTGGTTTGATGCCACCACCAAAACACCTTCTTTTTCCGCCCATCGGTTCAGGTACAGAACCGGATTTATACAAGCCCTTACTCCTCAACTGGACCTGCAAGTCTATGACGAAATCATGGTGCAATTGCAACAGGGGCAATGGCTTTTCAACCAGAACAGGACAGGATTTTTTCTGCACATCAAACCTTCCCAAAAACAGGCCATCAATGTTGGATACACCTATTTACATCAGCCTTCGGCCAACACCCATCTTTTCCTTTTGGGCTATCAACACAACATGTTTCGTTAACCAACGGGCAATGCAGCAAGATCTACTACCCTGGCTTTGGATTGGCCATCAAAAACAATCACGAGTTCGGTTGCCGACGAATAAATGATTCCCTCCCGCTCCCACATTCCGAAATCGAAACTGATGGGTGCTACTGCAAAGCGGAATTTGTTGTGGGGAAGTTTGTATGCATCGAGCAGGGCGAATTTTTCTTTTTTATCGTACTCCTGTAAAAAGCTTTTGGAAGGTTTGATCTTGTGTTGCAGCCAATGGTCGATGGCAAGGAGTTCTTTCATCACGGGATCGTTCGGGTAACTTGTTTCAATAAACGCTGCAGCAATTTCATAAACTGTTTCAAGGCTGAAACCAATGAATCGTCCGTGTTTCAGTTGAAACTGACGGCCCAGCCCCAGCAGAAAATCGAAGATGCTGTATTGGGCAGTTACATACTTGAGTGTATTGAATAACCTTGGCTTGTTCCAGTATATTTCCAATGCATGTTCAAGCAAAGTAATGTCAGCCAATTCCTGTTCAGAGAGGTAGTTGCTCCTGATGATCTGATAAGGCGCAACAGGATCGAAAACGTATCCATGGTCCTGGTGCTTGTCGCGCACGGGTGTGCCCTTCAGGAATTTCAGGAAGCCCAGTTGCAGTTCGGGAGGGAAGAGTTTGAACACCTCTTCAAAACTGAATTTGATGTCGTTCCAATAATCCAGCGGCAAGCCCACGATCAGGTCCAGGTGCATGTCCACATGGTCCTTCAATTCAAGAATCACACCCCTTGTTTTATCGAAATTCTGCTTGCGGCTCACCTCCAGGTTGGCCTTTTGGTTGACGGTTTGGATGCCGATCTCAAAACGGAACATCCCCCTGGGAACCTTCTCCTTGATGAACTGCATGATCGCCGGATGGAGAATATCCGCAGTAATCTCGAACTGGAAAACATTGTCTGGACGGGCATGGTCGAGGATGAACTGAAAAATATCCAGCGTGAAATCCTTCTTGACATTGAAGGTGCGGTCCAGGAATTTGATCACCCGTCCATGGGTCATCAGGTAAAGAAGATTGCTCTTGATGTGCTCGGTGGGCAGGTAGCGGACGCCATTGTCCAGGCTGGCCAGGCAGAATTCGCATTTGTACGGACAACCCCTTGAGGTTTCGATGTAGAGCACCCGGTTGCGGAGGGTTTCGGGGTCGTCGTTTTGGTAGGGATTGGTATTGGCGTATTGCTCCAGCGGAAAGTTAATCCCTTGTTGCTGATAGATCAGCTCATTGTTTTGTTTGGATACGATATTGTTGATGGACCCAACATTAGGGTACTGTTGCAGAAAGGCAGAAAAGGGAATCTCGCCTTCTCCGGTTACGATGAAGTCGATACAATCCAGTTGAATGACCGCCTGCCAATCGTAGGTTACTTCCGGGCCACCCAGCAATATTTTTGTAGCCGGATTCAGCTGTTTGATTTTTTCAGCCACGGCCAATGTTTGGGTGATGTTCCAGATATAACAGCTGAAACAAACCACATCAAAGGCACTGCAATGGGTTGCGATTTCATCAGGGTTCTCCTTGATGGTGAACTCCTTCCAGCTCAACCGTTCATCGCCCTTGTTCAGTTCGTACAGCAGCCTGATCGCCAGATTCATGTGGATGTACTTGGCATTGAGCGTGGTCAATAAGAAGGAAGGCTGCGGCATGGGCACAAAGGTGACCAATTAATTACGAAAAAAGAAAAGCCTTCCAAGGTTGGAAGGCTTTTGCTTAAACAAAACAGGATATCTTACCAGAATCTCACATACAATGCTGCAAGAATCATCAGGGTGGCTACAATCAGGGCAATGGTTTGGGGTTTCAGCTTCAGCATCGACTTGTCTGTTTCAAATGCTTTGGGGTTCACCTTAGGACCCGCCAGACTGATCAGTACCATGGTACCAACCGTAAGAACGAAAGACCAGCCCATGTTGATCAGGAATGGAATTTCAACCACGGTCTTCACGATACCACCTTCCATTTTCTGGTATTCGTATGCGGTATAGAGTAGGGTTTCTTTTCCAAAAATCCCCACAGCATAATTGTTGAAGAAGATGGCCAGCACAAAGCCAAGCACTACACCCACCAGGGCTGCAGTACCGGTTGTGCGTTTCCAGAACATCCCCAGGATGAACATGGCAAAAACACCAGGGCTGATGAAACCGGTATATTTTTGGATGAAGGTGAATCCACCTTCGCCGCCGATGCCCAAAGAATCTTTCCATGTAAACAGCAGTGCTACAAACATGGAGGCAACAATGGCCAGGCGCCCAGTCCATACCAGTTTCTTTTCATCAGCTTCTTTGCTGATGTATTTCTTGAATATATCCAACGTGAAAATGGTGGAGATGCTGTTGGCTTTTCCGGCCAGTGATGCCACAATGGCTGCTGTCAAAGCCGCTATGGAAAGGCCTTTCAGCCCTGCGGGAAGAAAGCCAAGGATGGCGGAATAGGCGCCGTCTTTGCTGCCACCTTCCAGTTGGGGGAGATAACCGTTTTTGAACAATACATAGGCAGCGATACCGGGAAGCATCACAATCACAGGCATCAGGAGTTTGATGAATCCTGCAAAAAGAATGCCGGTGCGGGCCGTTTGCAAATCCGCGCCCAGGGCCCTTTGCGTGATGTATTGGTTGCAACCCCAGTAGTTGAGGTTCACGATCCATTGGCCTGCGAAATACATGGCAATGCCCGGCAAGACCACATATTTCTGGATATCGAGGTTGACAGGCTGATCGATGGTGGCCGTCGTTACTTCAGGCTTCGGCAGGATCATGTGGAATTGATCAGGCGCCAGTCTCATCAGATCAGCCAAACCAGCCCAGGCAGTACCGCCAG
>CAITQQ010000035.1 GCA_903894575.1 uncultured bacterium | reverse complement strand
GCATCTGAAACCTGAACCGGTAGGATGCCGATGTTCATTGAATTGTTCTTGAAGATGTCTGCAAAAAAACTTGACACCACACAACGGAATCCATAATCATAAATGGCCCAAGCTGCGTGTTCACGGCTGCTTCCGCTTCCGAAGTTTTTTCCTCCTACAAGGATTTTACCACTGTAGATGGGATTGTTCAATACGAAATCTGCCTTGGGTGTATCGTCTCCATTGTACCTCCAGTCACGGAACAAATTATCGCCAAATCCTTCCCTTTTTGTTGCCTTCAAAAACCTGGCAGGGATGATCTGGTCTGTGTCTACGTTTTCGATGGGCAGTGGAACTGCTGTACTCTTTAATACGGTGAATTTATCGTAAGCCATTGTAATAAATTTAAGCGATCAAGGTTCTTGGATCAGTAACTTTTCCTGTAACTGCAGCTGCGGCAGCAACCAATGGGCTGGCCAAAAGGGTCCTTGCACCTGGGCCCTGGCGGCCTTCAAAGTTCCGGTTGCTGGTGCTGACAGCATATTTTCCTGCAGGAATCTTGTCATCGTTCATGGCAAGACAGGCAGAACATCCTGGTTGACGCAGTTCAAATCCTGCTTCAATCAAAATATCGTAAATGCCCTCTTCCCTGATCTGCGCTTCCACCACATGCGAACCAGGTACAACCCAGGCTGTGACGTTGTCTGCCTTTTTCCTTCCTTTTACAATTGAAGCAAATGCCCTGAAATCTTCAATACGACCATTGGTACAGCTTCCAATGAAAACATAGTCAATCTGCTTTCCAATCATCGGCTCCTTTTCATGGAATCCCATGTACTGAAGGGATTTGGCAAAGCTTGCCTTTCCTGCATCGATGTCTTCAGCAGAAGGGATCAACTCCGTGATACCCATGCCCATCCCGGGATTCGTACCATAGGTGATCATCGGCTCGATCTCAGCCCCGTCATAATTGTATTCAATATCAAAGGTTGCACCTTCGTCTGTTTTCAGTGTCTTCCAATAAGCCAGTGCATCATCCCAGGCCTGACCGGTTGGTGCTTTCTCACGCCCTTTGATATAATTGAACGTGGTTTCGTCAGGAGCAATCATTCCTCCACGCGCACCCATTTCAATGCTCATGTTGCAGACCGTCATGCGGCCTTCCATGCTCATGCTTTCAAATACTGAACCAGCATATTCCACAAAATAACCTGTGGCGCCTGCTGCAGTCAATTTTGAAATGATATAAAGCACAACATCTTTGGCAGTAACACCCTTGTGCATTTCGCCATTGACATTGATGCGCATTTTCTTTGGCTTGGGTTGCATGATGCACTGCGAAGCAAGCACCATCTCCACTTCTGAAGTACCGATACCGAAAGCGATACAACCAAATGCACCATGGGTCGAGGTATGGGAATCACCACAAACAATGGTCATCCCCGGAAGGGTGATACCATTCTCTGGTCCAACCACATGCACGATACCGTTTTTCGGATTGCCCAATCCCCAATGAGAGATGCCGTGCTTGGAGGTATTCTCTTCAAGCGCCTTCAGCTGGTTGGCTGAAAGTGGATCCTGCACCGGAAGGTGTTGGTTGATGGTTGGCGTATTGTGGTCAGCGGTTGCAAAAGTCCTTTCAGGAAACATCACACTGACGTTCCTGTTCTTGAGTCCAAGGAATGCAACAGGACTGGTCACTTCGTGGATGAAATGGCGGTCGATAAGAAAAACATCAGGACCATCCTGGATATCTCTTACCACATGCGCATCCCATACTTTATCAAACAGGGTTGTAGGTTTACTGCTCATTTTTCAATATTGTTGAGTAAGGGTTGAATAAATTCAATAGGGAATGCAAATTTCCGGAAAAAATGGCTAACATCCTTGGTTTTGGCTTGTTAATTTCCATCAAGGGGATGGGTTGGGCGATGGAACAGTGCTTTCAAGTGGATTTGATGATGATGAAAACATCGGGTGTACCGCTCGCTCAAAGCCATTTTCGCCTTTT
>CAITQQ010000034.1 GCA_903894575.1 uncultured bacterium | reverse complement strand
TCGGTTGGAATCGAAGTGGTTCTGATATCGTCTGCGAGGTAGTTGCCCAATGTATAAGGGATGACAAAATAACCATCGGCCAATCCTTGCATCAGTGCTGATGCGCCCAAACGGTTGGCTCCGTGCTCACTGAAATTGGCTTCACCCAAAGCGTATAATCCATCAATGGTGGTCTTGAGTTCATAATCCACCCAAAGGCCTCCCATGGTATAGTGCACCGCAGGGTAAATCCTCATTGGAACTTCGTATGGATTCTCTCCGGTGATTTTTTCGTACATGGCAAAAAGGTTGCCATATTTTTCCTTCACCACATCTTTACCAAGGTTGGTTATGACTTCAGCAGATACATTGCCGAGGTTTTTCTTGCTCACTTCGGCCTTGCCATAACGCTGGATGGCTGCTGCATAGTCCAAATAAACGGCTTGTTTGGATGAACCTACGCCAAAACCTGCATCGCAGCGCTCTTTGGCTGCCCTTGATGCCACGTCCCTTGGAACGAGGTTACCAAAAGCGGGGTATCTTCTCTCGAGGTAATAGTCGCGTTCTTCTTCTGGAATCTCATTGGCAGGCCTGTTGTCTCCTTGTTTTGCAGGCACCCAAATCCTTCCGTCATTCCTGAGGGATTCAGACATGAGGGTTAGTTTGGATTGGTGGTCTCCTGAAACAGGGATACAGGTGGGGTGTATTTGTGTGAAACAAGGATTGGCAAAATATGCCCCTTGCTTGTGTGCCTTCCATGCTGCTGTAACGTTAGAACCCATCGCGTTGGTGGACAGGTAGAATACGTTGCCATATCCTCCGGTGCAAAGCAAAACTGCATGGGCAAAATGCCTTTCCAGTTCGCCGGTAACCAGGTTTCTGGCGATGATGCCGCGGGCCTTTCCGTCGATGATGACCAGTTCCACCATTTCATGGCGGGCATGCATTTCAACAGTTCCCAATGCGACCTGCCTTTCGAGTGCCTGGTAGGCACCGATCAACAACTGCTGCCCGGTTTGACCGGCAGCGTAAAAAGTACGCTGGACCTGGGTTCCACCGAAAGAACGGTTGCTGAGCAATCCACCATATTCCCTTGCAAAAGGAACACCTTGTGCAACGCACTGGTCGATGATGCTAGTGCTCACTTCTGCGAGCCTGTGTACATTTCCTTCGCGGGCACGGTAATCGCCACCTTTGATGGTATCATAAAACAAACGATAGACTGAATCGCCATCGTTCTGGTAATTCTTTGCGGCATTGATTCCTCCCTGTGCTGCTATGGAGTGCGCACGGCGTGGAGAATCCTGGAAACAGAAGGCTTTTACCTTGTAGCCCATTTCACCGAGGCTGGCTGCGGCAGAAGAGCCAGCAAGTCCGGTACCTACAACAATGATTTCAAGCTTCCTTTTGTTGGCCGGATTTACGAGTTTAACGGTGCCCTTGTATTTGGTCCATTTTTCGTCAAGTTTTCCGGCAGGAATTTTAGCATCAAGCATGGTATGTTGATTTATTGAAATGTTTAGAATAGCAATGTGATGTTTTCCAAATCAAGCTGCAGGCCAAAATACATCGCCAGCGGCATCAGTGCAAAGATCAATGGAACCAGGATGGAGAAAACAATACCGATGGTTTTGATCATTGGGAAAAAATTCTTGTTCGTCCAGCCAAGGGTCTGTGCCGCACTTTGCACGCCATGGAGCAGGTGCCATGATAGGGAGAAACATCCCAAGACATACACAATAACCACCCATGGTTCTGCAAAAATATTTTTCATCTCCAGATAAAGGTTGTGGAACTTCTTGTCGCCATAGTATACCTCTTCAAGACCACCAAACCTGGATGGAACCCAGAAATGAGCCAGGTGAATGATCAGGAACAAAAGGATCAGTGTGCCGAGAATGGCCATTGACCTGGAATACCATTTGGAAGTTTTGTTGCCTGCTGTAACTGCATAGCGCGTCTTTCTGCTTCCCCTGTTCTGCAATTCCAGCTTGTAGCCCTGAACAATGTGCAAGATAAAGCCTGCAAAAAGCCCTATCTCAGTAATGCGAACCAAAAGATTCGATCCCATGAAATGGGCAGCACGGTTGAAATTTTCTTCGGCATTGGCAAAGAAAATATTTGCATTGACGTAACAATGCACAATGAGAAATACCACCAGAAAAATTCCAGTGAGTGCCATGACAATTTTTTTGCCAATGGAAGATGAAAACAATAGACTCCAGTTCATAGATGAAAATTTCTCTGATTTGAATTGCCGCAAAGTTACATCACAAACGCTGAATATGGTACAATGTTTGGTGTATTATCCTCAGAAAAACAATAAATTAAACAGGAATACGAAAACGTTTTCTAATCAGTTGTTCAACCTTCTAAGGAGTAAATTGTCCACTTTGGTGAACAAATTTCCGGGAGTAAAAGGCCGCCAATCCGGGAGGTCAATCAACTGCACATAGCGGTCAATGCCGGCACGGGTAAAATCATAGCGGGATTGTTCAGGCAAGCCAATGATGGATACCCATCCGCCTTCTTCAATAACATCATCCACCCATTCTTCGTAATAGCAGTCGTCGCTGCTATGAAAGTTAAGTACGTTCTCGGCAATCAAAATGAATTTATGGATGCCATGGACAATCATCTGGTCAATGAGATCACGCTTCAGGGTCATGATATCATTTTCAATGGCATCATTCCACTCTCCAATCATCTCAATGATAGCGAAGCCAGATTCATAATCTGCAAATAGTATTTTGATATAAAGGGTTGATGAACCGATATCATCCCACTGTGGATGAATGTAATAATTGTAGATGGTCTGAGAGTAATGAAACTCAGAGTATTCCCTTCCAAAAAATGGCGACCGCTGGTCTTCATCAGCGATGTAGACATGTCTCCAGTTGTAAAAAGGTTCGATCTCGTGCACTGCGAAATTATTTGAGGGATTCCATTGCCTTTTTAACAGATCCGTGTTTGATCAACAAATCCTTTGCTGATTCGTAAGATTGAATGGATGCCTTGTCCATCAACATTTTTACCCCACGGTCAATCAACTTATCATTGGTGAGCTGCATGTTGACCATTTTGTT